>JAQUSM010000085.1 GCA_028715095.1 Candidatus Omnitrophota bacterium | reverse complement strand
CTTTTTGCCGCCCCGGCTTCATCAATAGGCGGCTGGCTGTCCTCAACGATTTCTTCAATCTCTTTAATCTTGATCTCCTCTTCGGGGAGTACCTCCGGAGAAATATCCTGTTTTAACTCTTCTACCTTAACCCCTTCCTGAGAAAGATAGGATAAAAATTTCTTCCTTCCTTCAATAATAGTATCAGCGATGATTGTAGCTACCGTGCGGATAGACTTGGTGGCATCATCATTGCCCGGGATAGGATAATCCACCAGGTCAGGATTGGAATTAGTATCAATTAATCCGATTATCGGAATCCCCAGCCTGCGCGCCTCAAGCACCGCGGTCTCCTCTTTCTTGGTATCTATAACAAATGCCGCCTTGGGCATACGCTCCATGGCGACTATGCCGGAGAAATTCTTATTCAGCTTAGCCAATTCTTTTTCCAGCAGGGAAACCTCTTTTTTGGTCAATTTCTCAAATGTCCCGTCAGTGCGCATCTTTTCAATATCCTTCAGACGGTTAATGCTCTTTTTAATAGTGGCAAAATTAGTAAGCATCCCGCCCGGCCAGCGGTCAGTAACATAATACATACCGCAGCGTATTGCCTCCTGCTTGATTACATCTTGAGCCTGTTTTTTGGTCCCCACAAAAAGGACAAATTCGCCTTTTGAAGTTATATCCATTAAGAAATCCCGGGCAGCATTAATACACTCCTCGGTCTTTTCCAGGTCAATAATGTAAATACCGCTTCTTGAGCCAAAAATAAACTTTTTCATTTTGGGATTCCAGCGCTTAGTCTGATGCCCAAAATGTACCCCTGCTTCTAAAAGCTGTTTAATTAATTCTGATGGCACGTTTTTATTCCCCCTCTTTCTTTGTGGCTTTGGCTGTTCGCTCGCCAAACCATGGTTATCTAACCAGTTAATATGCTCTTTGCCTTCCGGCACTCCAAATAAGCCGAAAAATTAAGGCAAAAAGTTAATTTTATAATTATAACAAATTTTTATCTATTTGCAACAGTTTATTGTATCTCTTGAGCGTCATAAAGCCGTTTATACAAACCTTTCTTCTCCAGCAGCTGGCTGTGCGTACCCTGCTCAACGATTTCCCCTTTATCTAAAACTACGATCCTGGCGGCATTCCTTACTGTTGAAAGCCGGTGGGCAATCACAAAAACCGTCCTGCCGGTAACAAGGCTGTCAAGAGCATCCTGAACAATGCGCTCAGACGTAGAATCAAGCTGTGATGTAGCTTCATCCAGGATTAATATCGGGGCATTCTTTAAAAGAGCCCTGGCGATAGCAATCCGCTGGCGTTCTCCTCCTGAAATCTTTACTCCCCTGTCGCCAATTATAGTATTATAACCTTGCGGGCATTTGGATATAAAATCATGCGCATAAGCCCTCCTGGCAGCCTCTTCTACTTCTTTGTCGGTTGCATCCAGCTTGCCATAAGCGATATTAGCCCGGATAGTATCATTAAAAAGCATAGTTTCCTGATTCACTATTCCTACCTGATTGCGCAATGATTTTAAATCAAATTCCCGCACATCAACGCCATCAATAAAAACATTTCCTTTTTGGGGATCGTAAAAGCGCGGGATCAGGTCCACCAATGTGCTTTTCCCGGTACCGCTAGGCCCGACAATTGCCAGCATCTGGCCGTAATCAACCTCCAGGTTAATCCCTTTTAAAATTTTTGTATCGGCATAGCTGAACCAAACATCCTTAAACCTGATGCTCTGCTTAAAACCGGTTAAATTTTTAGGAACAAGCGGTTCTTTTACACTCGGCTCTGTCTCCAGTACCTCATGTATGCGTTCGCTGGCCGCCATAGCCTGCTGGTTTAAAGCATTTACCTGGCTTAATTTCTTTAATGGCCTGATTAAAGACAGGAGCGAACCCAAAAACAGGCCAAAAACTCCAAAAGATATCTTACCGGCGATAACTTCACGGCCGCCCCAGAAGAATACCAGCACTCCGGCAATACACCCCAAGAATTCCGTAACAGGATTCAGCAGAAGCGTACGCTTAATTGACTTCATGGAAAGTTTATAATAATCCATGTTTACCTTGTTAAACTTACTAATCTCATGCTCTTCCATGTTGAAGGCCTTGACAATACGTGCCCCCATAATCGTCTCATAAAGCAGGGAATTAGTATCAGCGGCATTCTCCTGGGTACGTTTGGAGAGTTTTCTTAAAACCTTGCCTACCTTTATAATCGGTAAACTGATTAAAGGCACGAATATAATCGAAACCAAGGCCATTTTAAAATAGATAAAGAAAATAACTATGGCAAAAATAACCACCTGCAAACTTTGATAAATCAGGTCGGTTGAACCATATGATACAGCATTCTCCACAAGCCTGACGTCATTATTAATACGCGACATGAGCTCTCCGCCGCGCTTATGGGTAAAATAGCTAAGCGATAAAGACTGTATCTTTGTATAAAGCTTAGACTTAATATCCCTGACCACGCGCTGGCCGATATCCGACATGAAATAGCTTTGGAAGAATCCGAAAACCCCTTTTAAGAAAAAAAGCACCAGGACGCTTACAACCATATAGCTTAACAATACTTCCGGAGGGGTATTATTTACCTTATCCACAAAACTAGCCAGAAAATCCGGTAATTTAGCGGGAATGATGATCTTTTTATTGGTCAAAACCTTATCCGCCAAAGGCACAATCATCGCCAGGGATACACCGTCAAATATGGCAGAAAACCCCATGCAAACTATGGCTATAGCAAACAAGCCATAATAAGGCCTCACGAATTTCAATAATTTAAGATAATCCTTCATCTCCACCCTTTCCTAAAGAGAGGTCATTTTAACATATCTGCCTGGGCATGGCAAACCTTTTTATTGCATAATTTTAGCGTCTGCCTTATCTTGTTCCTCCGCGCACCGCTCGTCCCGCACCACTTTTGTGACGCGGGGCTTCGCTCGGCCAGAATTTTGCGCTCTGACGGATGTTTAAAGCGGGGCAACCATGCCCGCGCAAAATTCTCACGTGCGCTCCGGAACAAGCCAAGTCATCCGCTAAATAACGCAAAAACACTATAGAATGAAGCTGATAAATTTCGCAGCGAATGTCGATTTTAGCCAATGGAGCTTGAGCATTGAGGGTATCCCAAGGCCAACCGGATGGCTGGCAATCTTGGGATGGCGATGCTGTTTGAGCGCCGAGTGATAGCACGAGGCGCGAGTTCAGCAGCCACCGAGATGCGAAAGATCATTGGCGTGCCCGCCAAGGGCGGGCAAAATCGACCTGAGCGAGAAATTTATCAGGTTCATTAATAGATCGAAAATTATTGCCGAAGCGAAGCTCGCCACGCTGGGGCGAGCAAGCCTGCCTGACGGCAGGCAGGCGGTGCGGCGAGAGACAAGACTCGACAGGACCCGCGTAAAGATTTTAATTGCAACAAGATAAGCACTTTGCTATTATTATGGAATGGATAAACTTAAAGTAGCGGTAATCGGGGCAGGCCATTTGGGCAGTATTCATGCGAAAATTTATAAACAAATCCCCTCCTGCACCCTGGTAGGCGTATGCGATACAAATCCGGCAAACCTAAAAGCTGTTTCAGGTTCATTGCGCGTTCCCGGATACAGCAATTACCAGGAGCTCTTTGGCAAAATTGACGCTGCCAGCATTGCCGCCCCTACCCTCCTGCACCATCAGATAGCCCGTGATTTTCTTGAAAAGAATATACACCTTCTTGTGGAAAAACCTTTTACCGTAAATCTCGAACAAGCTGACAATCTGATTGAAATAGCCAAGGATAAAAACCTCATCCTGCAGGTAGGCCATATTGAAAGGTTTAACTCCGCTTTTTGCGCAACTCAGAAAATAATCCATAACCCGAAGTTTATTGAATGCCACCGCCTCTCTGTTTTTCCTAACCGTTCATTAGACGTTGGCGCGGTACTGGATATAATGATTCACGATATTGACATTGTTTTAGGCCTTGTGAATTCACCGTTAGAACGGGTTGAATCCGTAGGGGTAAACGTACTCACCTCCTTCGAGGATATTGCTAACGCCCGCTTAACTTTTAAAAACGGCTGTATCGCCAATCTTACCGCCAGCCGGGTCTCCGATGAAGTAATGCGTAAAATCCGTATATTTCAGGAAGATACCTATATTTCTTTGGACTATAAAAATGCCGAAGCCTCGGTTTACCGCAGGACACAGGGTAAGATTACCAAAGAACGCCTGCCTATTGAGAAGGAACAACCTCTGCAGAAAGAGCTGGCGTCATTTGTTGATTGCGTAATCAACAAAAAGACTCCCCTGGTTTCCGGGCCTGTCGCAAGAGAGGCTTTAGCGGTAGCTTTAGAAATTCAAAATCAGATATGGCACAAATAAAGAAAATATTTGTTGTCTGCGGTGAACCTTCCGGAGACCTGCTGGCCGGAGACCTTATCCGGGCAATAAAAAATCTCGATCCCGAAATTAAAGTCGCCGGAATCGGAGGGGAAAATCTAGAAAAAGCCGGCGCAGAGATCCTCTGCAATATCAAAGAATTATCCGTAATGGGTTTTTTTGATGTTTTAAGAAAACTGCCTAAATTCCTTAAGCTAAAACAGCTAGTCCTTGAAAAAATAAATACGCATAAACCAGATGCGATAATTTTCGTTGATTTCTCCGGTTTTAATCTGCGCCTGGCTAAAGCAATCAATAAACGCATACCAACAATCTATTACGTAAGCCCTCAGGTCTGGGCCTCAAGAGAAAAAAGGGTAAATTGCATAAGAAATTTTATCTCTAAAATGATTGTGCTCTTTAAGTTCGAGGAGGAGTTTTATAAACAGCACGGGATCACAGTTTTCTGCGCAGGCCATCCCTTAATAGATCTGGTTCATTCGGGCCTGGGAAAACAGGAGCTGCTGGCTGATCTCCAGATCAATCCATCTCAAAAGGTTATTGCGCTCCTTCCCGGATCGCGTAAACAAGAGATCAGAATGGTCCTGCCCTTAATGCTTAAAACCGCCCGGCTTATCAATAAAAAAATCCCCAATACGCAATTTATCATTGCTAAATCCCCCAGCCTAGATGCTCAAGTTTACCAAAAAGAATGCAAGAAATTCTCTTTGAATTTAAAGATTGTCGATGGCAAGACTTACGACTGCCTGAATATCGCCGACTTCTGCCTGGTATGTTCAGGCACGGCAACGCTGGAGACGGCGATCATGCAGAAACCATTTGTGATCGTATATAAGATGAACCTGTTGAATTACCTGCTTTACCGTCCGCAGGTAAAAATTCCTTACATAGGTATGGTCA
>JAQUSM010000084.1 GCA_028715095.1 Candidatus Omnitrophota bacterium | reverse complement strand
CCAGGGCAGAGGCAATCTGCATGATCTGTTCCTGGTAAACCATAATCCCGTAAGTTTCTTTAAGTATGGGCTCTAATCTGGGGTGTTCATATCTGATGGGGACTAACCCATGTTTGCGTTTCATAAAGTCATCGAGCATGCCTGAGCCGATCGGACCCGGCCGATACAGCGCCAGGAGGGCGATTAAATCTTCAAAGCGTTCGGGAATGAGCTTCTTAAGTAAATCCCGCATACCCGAACTTTCTACCTGGAATACTCCAATCGTATGGCTTGAAGCTAATAACTTGTATGTATTTGGGTCATCCAGCGGAAGTTTTTCAATATCAATTTCTATCCCGCGTGTTTTCTTTATGAGCTTGAGTGTTTCATCAATTACCGTAAGTGTTTTTAACCCAAGAAAATCCACTTTAAGCAGCCCGATTTTCTCTAAAATACCCATACTGTAGCCGGTAGTGACCTGGTCGTCGGTAGTTTTAAATATGGGCATATAATTGTTTAACGGTTTATCCGAGATGATTACGCCTGCGGCATGCACAGAGGCATGCCGGTTTAGCCCTTCCAGCGATAAAGCCGTGTTAATCAATTTGGTTATTTGCGGGTTATTCCTGTAAAGGCTGCTTAATTCCGGTTCGCTTTCCATGGCTTTTTTAAGGGTCATATCAAGTTCAGCCGGGATCATTTTAGCGATACGGTCAACATCGGCGTAGGGAATCGCCATAACCCGGCCTACATCCCTGATTACCGCGCGCGCCTGCATGGTCCCGAAAGTAATGATTTGGGCGACATTTTCCCGGCCGTATTTTTGGGTTACATAATCGATGACCTCCTGCCTGCGTTCGTAGCAGAAATCAATATCGATATCCGGCAGCCCCATACGCTCAGGGTTCAGGAACCTCTCAAAGAGCAGGCCGTATTTCAAAGGATTGAGATCGGTAATACCTAAAAGAAAACTTACCAGGCTTCCTGCCGCAGAGCCTCTTCCCGGGCCGACAGGGATACCCTGGGCTTTAGCATAGGAAATAAAATCCCAGACGATCAGGAAGTAGCTGATAAAACCCATATCCTTGATAATCTTTAATTCGTGTTTAAGGCTCGTTTCTGCTTCAGGATTGTTCTTAAGGCCTTTTTCCGTCATTCCTTTTTCGCAGAGCTCATGCAGGAATTCTTCCTTGTTTTTGTCCCCCGGGGGAGTATATTTAGGAAGGTGCATTTGTTTGAAATCCAGCTCCAGATTGCAGCGTTGGGCAATTTCTTTTGTATTTTTTATTGCTTCCGGGCAATGACGGAATACCTCTTTCATCTCTTCCGGCGAACGGAAATAAAATTCATCCGTCTGGAAACGCATATGCTTCGGGTCATCAAGGGTGGCCTGGGTTTGAATGCATAATAAAGCCTCATGAGCTTCGGCTTTATCTTTTGTAGGGTAATGCACATCATTAGTCGCAACCAGGGGTATGCCGAGTTCTTTGGAGATTTTAATCAATGCGTCATTTACAATTTTTTGTTCCGGGATAGAGTTAGCCTGGAGTTCTAAGTAGAAATTCCCTTTCCCAAGTATATTTTGATAACTGTCCGCGGCTTTTAAAGCATCATTGAAACGTTTTTGCTGGATAAGCCAGGCAACCTCGCCTTTTAAGCAGGCGGATAATCCGATTAATCCCTGGGCATGCAAGGAAAGGACTTCTTTGTCAATACGCGGCCTGTAGTAGAATCCCTCTAAATAACCGATTGAGACCAGTTTGATTAAGTTTTGATATCCGGATTCGTCACGCGCCAGCAGGATTAAATGATTAGCCGCATCTTCAATGCCGCTGCCCCCTTTGTCCAGCCTGCTCTTTGGGGCAACATAAACCTCGCAGCCAATAATGGGCTTGATGCCTGCTTTTTGAGCCTCCAGATAGAATTCAATCGCTCCAAACATGTTCCCATGGTCGGTTATCGCAAGAGAATCCATCTTATAACTTTTGGCGATGGCTAATATTTCAGGGATTCGGCAGGCTCCGTCAAGAAGGCTGTATTGCGTATGCAGATGGAGATGGACAAAATCAGAGTGAGACATGTGTTAATTATTTAAGACGCAGGTTTCTTAGCGGTTTATTCCCACTCAATGGTTGCAGGAGGCTTGGAGCTGATATCGTAAACTACCCGGTTGATCCCCCTGACTTCATTGATGATACGGTTAGATATCTTTTCCATGACTTCGTAAGGGAGCTTTACCCAGTCAGCTGTCATGCCGTCAAAGCTGGATACGCAGCGAAGGGCCAGGACATTTTCATATGTACGTTCATCCCCCATGATCCCCACGCTCTTTATAGGGAGTAAAACGGCGAATGACTGCCAGATTTGTTCATAAAGCCCGGCTTTTGAGATCTCTTCAATTACACGTTTATCTGCTTCGCGTAAAAGCTCCAGGCGCTCTAAAGTAATCTCGCCGATAATCCTGACGGCAAGGCCCGGACCCGGAAATGGCTGGCGGTGTATGATGTTTTCGGGCAAACCCATCTGCCTGCCGATTTCGCGCGCTTCGTCCTTAAATAATTCCCTTAACGGTTCAATCAGCTTAAGCTGCATATGGGCAGGAAGGCCTCCGACGTTATGATGGCTTTTTATTTTTCTGCTTGGCCCGCCAGTGGGCGAAACTGATTCGATGACATCGGGGTAAAGCGTACCCTGCCCCAGGAATTTCACTCCTTTTGTCTTTTTTGCCTCTTCTTCAAAGACTTTTACAAATTCGTCGCCGATTATTTTTCTTTTCTCTTCGGGGTCGGTTATTCCTTTTAAGCGTTCAAGGAACCTTTTGCTCCTGTCAACATAGCTTAAATTCAGATGGTACATGTCTTTAAAGACACTCTTAACCTGTTCAGCTTCGCCTTTTCTGAGCAATCCATTATCAATAAAAATACAGCGTAAGTTTTTTCCTATTGATCTATGGATTAATAGAGCGGCTACGGAAGAATCCACGCCTCCGCTCAGGCCGAGCACTACTTTATCTTTTCCGATAGTTTTCTTGATGTTTTCGACGGATTCTTTGATAAATGACTGCATAGTCCATCTGCTTAAAGCGCCGCAGACTTTAAATAAGAAGTTGCTTAAAATTTGATTACCTTTTTCAGTATGCGTAACCTCCGGATGGAATTGCACCGCAAATATCTTTTTTTTCTGATTGGATATGGCGGCAATCGGGGTGTTGGCGGTATGCGCGCTGGTATGGAATCCCGGAGGTATCTTGGTTACATAATCACCGTGGCTGGCCCAGCAGGTAAAGTTTCCCGGCATATGGCTAAAGAGATCGCGGTTATCATCTATAAATAACTCAACTTTCCCGTATTCACGCTCGCGGGTATGTTTTACTTTGCCCCCCAGCATCTCGCAGATAACCTGCATTCCGTAACAAACGCCAAGTACCGGTATGCCTAATTTAAAAATACCCTTATCAGGATAAGGAGATTTTTTATCAACTACCGAGGCAGGCCCCCCGGACAGAATCAGGCCTTTGGGGTTTAGGGCGGCAATCTCCTTGGCGGAGGTGTTGTAAGGGATAATTTTTGAGAAAACCTTTTGCTCTCTTACTCTACGCGCTATCAATTGAGTATATTGTGAACCAAAATCCAGGATAAGTATTGTTTGTCTGTTCATATTTATTTACCCATTCCTACTCTTTGGCCTACCTGAAAGATTTTTCCTTCAGTCTGGATTGAAGGCGCGATAATAATTTCTACGTCGTGCATCTCTCTTAATGTGGATGCTCCCAGAGAACCCATGGAAGTTTTTAATGCTCCTAAAATGTTTTGGGAGCCGTCATCTACCTTGGCCGGGCCAAGCAAAATATCTTTCAAAGTTCCCGTAGTACCTACTTGGATACGGGTTCCCCGAGGCAAATTGACATGCGAAGTAGCCATTCCCCAATGGAAACCTCTCCCGGGGGCTTCTTTAGCGCGGGCAAAGCTCGATCCGATCATGACCGCATCCGCTCCGCAGGCAAAGGCTTTACAGATATCCCCGCCCCGGTTCATGCCTCCGTCGGTAATGATGGAAATATATTTTCCGGTACGCTTAAAATAAAAATCCCTCGCTCCCGCGGCATCAACAGTAGCGGTAACCTGGGGAACACCGATACCCAATACCCCGCGCGTAGTACAAGCGGCACCCGGGCCGACCCCGATAAGCAGGCCGCTGGCGCCTGTCTCCATAAGCTCCAGTGTAGTTTCATAAGTTACGCAATTACCCAGGATAACCGGGATCTTCAAGGATTTACAGAATTTTATCAGGTCAAGGGTCTTATATTGCGTAGAGAGGTGTTTAATGGTTGTAACTGTGGATTGAATGACAAATATATCCGCCCCTGCGGCGATAGCTAACCTTGAGAACTTTTCCGCGTTAGCCGGGATACAGCTGACTATCGCCATGGCTTTTGCCTTTTTGATTTCGGCGATTCTTTTTGTGATCAGTTTTTCTTTTATGGGGGTAGTATAGACTGTTTGAATAAGTTCGGTAGCTTTTTGAGGGGTGGCCCTTGAAATGTCTTCCAATACTTCATCGGGATTTTCATAGCGGGTTTGAATTCCGTCGAGATTTAAAACCGCCAAACCGCCTAAACGCGACATCTCTATGGCAAATTTTACATCAACTACGCCATCCATAGCCGCCGCAAAGATAGGTATTTTAAATTTTTTCCCCATAAATTCAAAACTTGCGTCAACTTCATTTGGATTTACGGTTTGCGCTCCGGGAACCAAGGCAATTTCATCAAAGCCATAACACCTTCTTGCGCGCCGTCCTATACCTATCCATTCTGCCATTTTACTAATCTCCTTACATTAACTTGTTGTTTTATAATAAGTTACGGTTTTTGGGAAGAGAGTGCAAAGATATTAAATTTTACCCCTAAGTAAGCAGATTGTCAATATTTATTTTGAGGGTATCGCTAAATAAGGAAAACGGCTGACCTTTTGCAAGATCAGCCGTTTTCCTATTATAACTTATTCAGGGCTTAATACATCCCTCCGCCCATACCACCCATTCCGCCCATTCCACCACCGGGCATTGGCGGCATTTTTTCGTCTTTTTCCGGCTTATCCGTGATCAAGGTCTCGGTTGTAAGCAGTAACGCGGCTATGCTGGAAGCATTCTGTAACGCTGAACGAGTTACTTTTGTAGGATCAATTACTCCAGCTTCAATCATGTCCACGTAAGAATCCTGGCTTACATCATAACCTATATTGGTTTTCTCCTGCTTGATTCTTTGCACAACCACGGAGCCTTCAAGTCCTGCGTTCTGGACTATCTGCCTTAAAGGTTCTTCAATTGCGCGTTTTACTATATTAGCGCCGATTTTCTCATCACCTTCCAGCTTTAGTTTATCTAAAGCAGCAATGGTGCGGATTAACGCAACCCCGCCCCCTGGGACAATACCTTCCTGGGTAGCCGCGCGGGTAGCGTGTAATGCATCTTCAACGCGCG
>JAQUSM010000083.1 GCA_028715095.1 Candidatus Omnitrophota bacterium | reverse complement strand
ATGGTGATCAAAGGGAAATCCAAGGCATAAGGCCTGGCTGTCTTTGGATTTATGCTTGACGGGCCGGTTGAGCCTTTGCAGCCTCCAAGTATATTCGAACAAATCACAAAATATTTATCCGTATCAAATGCTTTTACCGGGCCGATAAATTCATCCCACCATCCGGGGTTATCCTGGCCTTCATGAACCCCAGCCGCATGGGCATCCCCTGAAAGAGCGTGCGTGATAAGAACGGCGTTAGACTTATCCTTATTTAAAGAGCCATATGTCTCATAAGCCAGGCTGACAGGGCCAAACTTCTCCCCGCTCTCAAGTTTCAAGGAATCAAAACTAAAGCTCTGGGTTTTCACAATACCTACGGAATTATTCCTGATTATCTTATCTTCTTTATTCATGCTTTTCCCTCTTGAAAAAGCCATGTAGTCAGATACCTTTCCCCTGTATCAGGGAGAATAACCACAATGGTTTTTCCTTTATTCTCTTTACGTTTTGCCACTTGCAAGGCCGCCCATAACGCCGCGCCGCTTGAGATGCCGGCTAATATCCCGTCAGACTTAACTAATGCCCTGGCAGTTTCACCGGCATCATCATTAGTTACCCGGATCACTTCATCAATTATATCACGGTTTAAAACCTGGGGGATAAATCCCGCCCCTATCCCCTGGATCTTATGCGGCCCCGGAGCGTCTCCGGATAAAACCGCGGAAGTATCCGGTTCAACCGCTATAGCCTTAAAACCCGGCTTCTTTTTTTTAATTATTTCGGAAACCCCCGTAATCGTGCCTCCTGTGCCGACTCCGGCAACCAGTATATCAACCTTGCCGTCCGTATCAGCCCAGATTTCTTCAGCGGTAGTCTTGCGATGGATCTCCGGGTTAGCCGGATTATTAAACTGCTGCAAAATAACCGCGCCGGGAGTTTCTTTAAGCAGCTCTTCAGCTTTTTTGATCGCCCCTTTCATGCCTTCTGTGCCGGCAGTTAAAACAAGCCGCGCGCCAAAAATCGCCAAAAGCTGCCTTCTCTCTATACTCATGGTATCAGGCATAGTTAAAATCAGCTTATAGCCTTTAGCCGCGGCAACAAATGCCAAAGCTATACCGGTATTACCGCTCGTCGGCTCAATAATTGTGGCGCCTTTTTTTAACACTCCTCTTTTCTCCGCGTCTTCAATCATGGCTACGCCTATGCGGTCTTTAACACTTGAAAGAGGATTAAATGATTCCACTTTGGCTAATAATGTAACCTCCAGCCCCTTGGCAATGCGGTTTAACTTCACTAACGGGGTATTACCTACGGTCTTAGTAATATCAGAAAATATTTTAGACATAGTGCGCTCCTTATGAGGCGTTAATCAGTTTTTATGTTTTCTTTAAAGCGTTATCAATATCGTAAATTATATCATCAATATGTTCAATACCTATGGACAAACGGATAAAATCAGCTGTAACACCGGTCGCCAGCTGCTCCTGGCTGGATAACTGCTGATGAGTAGTAGTCGCCGGGTGGATTGCCAGGCTCTTGGCATCTCCGACATTGGCAAGATGCGAAATCAGCTCAAGAGAATCGATAAATTTCTTGCCCGCCTCAAGCCCTCCTTTAATTCCAAAACCGATAATCGCCCCTGCCCCTTTAGGAAGATATTTCTTCACTCTTTCCTTTTCCGGGCTGTCATCTAAACCCGGGTAATTTACCCAGTTTACCTTTGGGTGCTTTTTCAAGAATTTAGCCGCGGCTAAAGCATTCTCGGAATGCCGGATAAGCCTTAAAGGCAGAGTTTCTAAACCCTGTAAAAACAAAAATGAATTAAACGGAGACAATGCCGGGCCTAAATCCCGCAATAAAGTTAACCGCGCCTTGATAATATAGGCGATATTACCCAGCGGCTTGAGGGCTTCGACAAAATTAATCCCGTGGTAGCTTGGATCCGGAGCGGCAATTAAAGGAAATTTTCCGTTCGTCCAATCAAATTTTCCGGAATCAACAATTATGCCGCCTAAACTTGTACCATGCCCGCCGATGAACTTAGTCGCTGAATAAACTACGATATCAACTCCAAAATCAACCGGCCGTAATAAATACGGCGAAACAGTATTATCCAATACAAAAGGCAGGCCATTTTTGTGCGCAATTTTAGAGATTCCTTCCAAGTCGGCCACATTTAACTTAGGGTTACCGATAGATTCGGCATAAACCGCCTTGGTTTTAGAAGTTATGGCTTTTTCCAAAGCATTCAGATCATTTGAAGGCACAAAGTTGACCTTTATTCCCAGACGGGAGAAAGTATAATGAAAAAGGTTATAGGTGCCGCCATAAAGATTATCCGCGGATACAATTTCGTCTCCGGCTTGAGCGATATTAAGCAAAGCCAGAGTTATCGCTGATGAGCCGCTTGCTACAGCTAATGAGCCCACTCCCCCGTCTAATAAGGCTAATCTTTTTTCAAACACATCAGTAGTAGGATTCATCAGCCGCGTATAGATATTGCCAAACTCCTTTAAACCAAAAAGATCAGCAGCATGCTGCGTGCTTTTAAACTGGTATGATGTTGTCTGGTAAATCGGAACCGCCCGGGAACCTGTTGCAGGATCAGGCTCCTGCCCACCGTGCAAAGCCAGAGTTTCTATTTTTAATTTACTGTCTATCTTGCTCATTATTCCTCCCTGATATTTTAAATCGAATAAATAAATTCATTCTTCCGGGAATTAACCTGGCCGGCCAATTCCGCAAAATTCACATTATCCACAATATCCGAAGTAGCTTGAGCTACTCTCTGCCAGATATTCTTAAAAACACACTTGTTCAGGTCCACGCAATTAGAATAATTTTTTTCCACGCAGGCGATAAGTTCTATGGGCCCGTCAATAAACCTGACTACCTCCCCTAAAGTAATTTTTACCGGGTCCTTGGCTAACTGATAGCCGCCTACATTACCGCGCTTGCTCTCCACAAACCCACCTTTTTTTAAATCCAAAAGGACCTGTTCCAGGAATTTTACCGGAGCGTCAATACGTTTAGCAATATCATTAATCGTAGATACGCCCAGTTCATAGTGAACGGACAAATCTAACAATGCCTTTAAAGCATAATCACCCTTATAAGTAATCCTCATTTTAGCCCCCTGACTGCCGGTTGGCAGGCTTTTGTCTACTATCCCTATAAACATAGTAGAGTATAACTTAAATAAAAATTCTGTCAAGCCCTATTTTAACTTTTTTAATAAGCGGTATTTTTAGTTACTATCTAATTCCAGCAGCTGCTGACGAGTCTGCTGGTATTTAGCCAAATCCACCAGCCTGTATATCTCTTGCGCCCTGCGCCAATGTTCCCTGGCCATATTTTTCCTTCTCTGTTTCTTATATAACAGGCCCAGGTTATAGTTCACATCGGCTAAATCCAGGCGGCTATCAATCTCTTCCGATAGCTTAGCTGAATCCTTAAAATAATTTTCCGCTTTTACCAAATCATCCATCTCCATATAAAGCTCTCCGATCATATTATAGCCGCTGGCCAGATTTACCCTGTTATCCTGTTCCTGGTCTATTTTTAAACCCCTGGAATAATAGTCTAATGCCCTGGCGTAGTCTTTTTCAAAAAGATAAATCTCCCCTAAATTAAAATAACAGTCGCTTAATTCATTCTTCAAATTTAAGCGCTCAAAGATCTTGCGGCTTTTTTCATAAAATTCCTCTGCCGCAGGGTAATCGTTTTTATTTACAAAGACCAAACCGATATCAAAATAATCACAGGCCAGGTTCCTGGCGTTCTCAAAATTGCGGTTACGCTCTAAATTGATTGAAACGCTTTTAGTCAACAGGTCCAGGGCCTGATCAAGGTTATTTTTATCTATATGCCAGACCGCCAGTTTCCTCAAGGCCACTGCTTCATTAGTTTTATCTTTCAATCTCCGGCTTAAATCTATCGCTTTTTCATAAAGCTCTTCCGCTTTAGGATACTGGCCATCCATTTGATAAAACCATCCCAGTTTAATATAGGCCTGGATAAGATGCTTATTGTTATTAAGTTTGCCGCTTTTTAGCACATAATCATAATAATATTTCAGGGCCCTTTCCTTATTACCCAGGCGCTGGCAGGCATTAGCGATAAGAGGATAAACCGCTAAAAAGTTTTGATCTTTGGAGAGTAAGCGCTCTCCAAAGAGCAGCGCTGACTGGTTGTTGCCTTTACGATATTCGGCCCGGGAATTAAGAAACAGGCAAAGCTTATCCGGGTTAAACTTGGGCAGCCAAACCATCAAAAGAATAGCAGAACAAATAAAGAATACTGTCATGGCTACTTTAGCCATAATCTTTTTATGAATAACAGGTATTTTATGCCTGCCTTCTTTGTGACGCTGGAGCTTAAAGAAAACAAATCCGGGGTCCCCGTAAAGAAGATAGTTTACCCAGTGCAAATTAAGCAGCCCAAATTCATTTACCAGTTTCAATTTTGACAAGCGCATTGACTCTCCTACGCTTACGCCTGAAAGAAGCTGCATGTAAAACTCCCGGGCGAATACAAGGCTGGGGCCATCTTCGATTTTACGGATTGTCCCTATGTAATGCCTGACTCCCGCGAACAAAAATGCGCTGGCCATCCCATAACTTGCCCTCTGATACCCCGAATCAAGTAACCCGGTATTTTCCTCGGCTGAATGACAGGCGTTAGAAAATACCAGAGCCGGCAGGCTGCAGCTCTGGCCCATCTTAAGGATATCTTCAATTTTAAACAACCCGTCACTTAAGACCCAGCCGCTTCTCTGCGGCTCCTTCTTATCAAACTCGCAATGCCCGGCAAAATGCACGATATCATAGTCGCAAATATTCTTTTTAACATAGGCGTTATTAATATTAGTCGACTTAAAATCAATATATACTTTTCTGGTTTTGTGGCTGAACTGATTCTTAATATTCAGGCCTTCGGCATAAGCGGATTTTAAATCGGCGCCCGGATCAGCCAAAATCAGCATTTTTAAACTTTCAGCTAAATCACGGTACTGGAGCAGGGCAGGATCACCCTTGCTGCGGACTACTCTGCCCAGGCTGAATTTAAGGGAAAGGAATTGGGCGCCGTCAAAGATTAATTCCCAGGGCAGATAAATCAATTCTTCATCCAAGGAAAGGGTTAACACGCAAGAGGGGATATTTTTGAGTTTTTCTTTAATTGAGCGGCTCAGTAAATGATTCCAGAATAATTGGCCGATTTTTTGTAAAGACCTTAACCGCTCAAGCCTGGAGGCTTGATCTTTGGCAGGACGGTTCAAAACACCGGTTAAATCCGAGCTTAAGCTTATTAATTCATCAAAAGAAACAGAAACCAAGCTGTAATGCCGTAAGGTAGGGGCAGTTTTGCCCTGCCCAAAAAGACTCATCTTAAGAGAGTTGCCCTGCTTAAAAACCTCCAAGATTAACGCTTCTGCGCAAGGCATAAGGCTAAGCCTTAACTTTAAGATTAATTACAGCCAATATCCGGAAACCCTGTGTGACCTCCACCCTATAATTACCCGGCAAGATGTTTTCAAAAAGGCTGTTTCCTGTGTCTGAAACATAGGACTCCAGCTCAA
>JAQUSM010000082.1 GCA_028715095.1 Candidatus Omnitrophota bacterium | reverse complement strand
GAGGCTGCTTACGCAGGGGATGGTCTTAAAAGACGGCGAAGTGATGTCAAAATCCAAAGGCAACATCGTGGACCCGGATTCGATGATCAAGGATTACGGAGCGGATGCCCTGCGCCTGTTTATCCTGTTCGCTGCGCCGCCGGAAACAGAGCTGGAATGGGACCAGCGGGGCCTTGAAGGGGCCTTTAAGTTTTTAAACCGCGCCTGGCGTATCCAGGAAAACCTCAAAGGTAAGGCCGATGATGCGCTGGTAAGGGTTATGCATAAGACGATAAAAAAAGTCAGCGAAGATTTTAGCGGGTTTAAATTTAATACTGCCATTGCCAGCCTTATGGAGTTGACTAATGCGATTTATCAGATGGGGGCAGACAGGGAGGTATTTTCCAGCCTGGTTATTATGCTTAGCCCGATTGCCCCGCATTTTTCCGAGGAGCTTTGGCAGATTTTGGGAAATAAAGAGAGCATATTCAAGGCCGCTTGGCCGAAATATGAACCCAAATTATTGATTGAAGAAGAAGTAGAATTAGTGGTCCAGGTTAATGGTAAGGTCCGCAGTAAAATTCAAGTTCCCCGCAGCATATCAGAAGATGAACTTAAGGAATTAATCCTCAAAGACGATAAATTGGCTGTCTGGCTGCAAGCTAAGCAACTGAAGAAATTTATCGTCGTCCCCCAGAAGCTGGTTAATATCGTTATATAAATCTTAATAATTACTCCCCCAGGACATCTTTAATATCAAAAAGCAGGCGTTTATAGTCTATGGGTTTTTCAACATAGACGGTGATTCCGCTTTTGGCTGCGATATGTTTGTCAATCTCTTCGTGTTTTAATGAAGTGGCAATAATGGGGGTGTTAACAAAGGCCGGCAGTGATTTAATATCCTGGGCAACCTTAAAGCCGCTTTCATCAGGCAGGACAAGGTCTAAAAGTATGCAATCAGGTTTTTCCTCTTTTAATTTATCAATTCCTTCTTTAGCGCTGAATGCGGCCACCACTGTATAGCCGGCCTTAAGCAATTCTTCCCTGCTTTTCTTGACGATATTATAATCATCATCAATAATCAGCACCTTTTTGCCCATAAAGGAAGTATACACCATAAAAACCGGGAATACAACCGCTTAAGTTGTAGGACGGGAGGCTGTAAGAACCGGACTTTTTAGTTAGGTTTTTAGCATTTTGGCGTCTATTGGGGGCGGAGGGGGAGAAATGCTTGATCTTACGCCTGAGGAGAAAAAGGTCATCCTGTTTCTTGTGGTTATTTCTTTTTGCGGGATAACTTTAAATAATCTGGCCAAACTTAATCACCGTATAAAGAAATTGTTTTGTCCGCAAGTGCGTTTAACCAGGATTGATTTGAATAAAATATCTTTGGAAGAACTGATAAGAGCCGGGTGCCTGCCGGTTAAGACCTCTCAGCGTATTATTGCATACCGTCTCCAGCATGGGAATTTCAGCAGTTTAGATGTATTGAAGAAGGTTAAGGGCGTAGGAGAAAAGCGTTATAATAAGCTTAAGGAGATTTTCTTTGTAGAATGAAAAGATTGTTTGCTTTATCAGCCGTATTCTATTGCCTGGGAATTGTTTTGGTTAGTTTAACCCGGGTTAATTTCTGGATTATCCTTGGTTCAGGGGTAATTATTCTTTCCGCAGCCTGCTTAAGCTTTAGAAATAACCGTATATTCGCAATTTCGGTATTCTTCCTGGCTTTGGCTCTTGGGGCGCTTAACCTGAAGAGCTCGTATGTACAGGATAAGTGCCATATCCGTAATTTTGTTCCGTATAATGACGATACTGTCTATAGCTTAAGCGGGTTTGTTGCCAGCCAGCCGGTTACAGAAAATGAACGTACCACTTTTATTTTTCGGCCGCAGGAAATTCAGCTTAACAATTTGAAATGGTTATGTTGCGGCAAAGTACTGGTCAGGGTAGATTTCCCGCAAGATTTAAGTTATGCCCAGCGCTTAACCCTTACGGGAGCTTTGTCCAGGCCTGTCGGGTTTTCTTACGGCACCCACAGTTACCGGGATTATTTATCCGGCCAGGGGATTTATTTGTTAATGCGCATAAGAAATAGGCTGCAAATTATTCAGCAGCCCGGGGGAAGAGGCAACAAATTGATTATTCTTTCATTCTGGCTGCGCGCCAAGCTGGAACAAATAATCCGTAGATATCTTCCGGATTTGCCTGCGGCAATACTTTCCGCTATGGTTTTAGGGCAAAGGAGCTCTATCCCCCGCCTGGTAAACAACCAAATGATTAAATCCGGTACCGTGCATATCCTGGTAGTCAGCGGATTTAACGTGGGGATAGTTGCTTTCATCGTTAACCTCCTGTTAAAGATCATGCGTATCCGGATTAAAGCTCGGATTATCCTGACAATAGCCTGTTTGTTTATATATTGTTTAATCACAGGCGCAAGTAATCCGGTTATCCGCGCTACGGTTATGGGGATAGTTTTCCTGTTGGCGAATATTCTAAGAAGGCAGGCGGATATATATAACTGTTTGGCTTGCGCGGCTTTATTCATACTAGGCCCAAGCCCCCGGCAGCTTTTTGATATTGGTTTTCAATTATCTTTTGCCAGTGTTTTAGCGATTGCCTATTTTTATCCAAGGATAAAATCATTTTTGCGCTTGGAGAATTTCAAGGTCAAGGCATTGAGATTTATCTGCGAAGGCTGCCTGGTTTCTCTTTGCGCCTGGATTGGGACAATTGGGCTTGTTGCTTATAACTTCCGCATTATCGCGCCCATAACTATTTTGGCCAATATTCTTATTGTCCCGCTGGCCACCCTGATTACTTTATGCGGCTTTAGCCTGGTTTTATGCGGCTCTTTTTGTCCTTTCCTGGGAGAGGTTTTTAGCACAACCACTGCCATGCTGATTACCCTGCTTTTAAATATAAACTCCGCAATAATCAAAATCCCGGGAGCGTATTTTTATCTTTGACAAAAGCCCCCGGCTATGATAATTTAAGACATTATGCGACGTATAATCTTAAGTTTATTACTCGTTTCTTTTCTGTTTATCCAGCCGGCATACTCCTATTGGATCTGGACTCCTAAAAGCGGCAAGTGGGTTAATCCCAAGAATATGCCCAAGGATAATCCTGCTGAGCAGTTTGCTTATGCCAAATCCTTCTTTGATATCAGTAAATATGAAGAGGCCAGGCGAGAATTTCGTAAGCTGCTTAAGGCGTATCCTAAATCTGCCGAGGCTGCGGAAAGCCAGTATTATCTTGGGTTAACTGAGGAGGCCGAGGGGAAATTATATGAAGCTTACCAGGCTTACCAGATGGTGATTGATAAGTATCCTTTTAGCGAACGTATCCAGGAGGTTATTGAGCGGGAGTATAAAATTGCCGAGAAGTTTATGTCCGGAGAAAAACGAAAGGCCCTGGGAGTAACCTTGCCCGTAGAGAATCCGGCGATTGAGATATTCGGAAAAATAGTAGAGAATTCCACCTATGGCCCATTAGCAGCCCGGGCGCAGTATAAGTTGGGGCTGGTTTTAAAAGGGCTGCTGCGTTATTACGAAGCCGAAGAGGCCTTTAATAAAGTCGTCTCCCGCTACCCGGATAGCGAATGGGCATCTGCGGCGAAGTTCCAGATTGCTTCTTGCCGCGCCAGTTTATCCAAGGGGTCGGCTTATGATCAGGGTGCCGCTCAGGAGGCAAAAGAAAAGTTTGAAGAATTTGTAAAAGAACATCCTGATGCCGTGCTTTCGCTTGATGCCGAAAAGAATATCAACGGTATCAGGGAGAAGGAGGCGGAGGCAAACTATAATATCGCCAGTTTTTATGAAAAGCAAAAGGCATTTGATTCAGCCAGGATTTATTATAACGATATAGTCAATAATTACGCAGATACCCCATGGGCCGCCCAGGCTGTGGCCAGGCTGCAGATATTGGAGCGCAAAAATGAAAAATAAGCTCGTATCCTTCCTGTGTTTGGCTGTTACATTCTGCCTGCTCTCTGCTCTTCTTGCCGGCTGCGGCTATACTACCCGTTCCATGCTCTCCGGGAAATTCAGCACAATTTATGTAACGCCATTTTTAAATAAAGTGGATGTGACCCAGGAAGGATATTCTGCCAATAAATACCGGATTTACCGGCCGATGCTGGAGACTGATATCACTAAAAAGGTGATTAATCGTTACCTTTTTGACGGAAATCTTAAGCCGGCAAAAGAGGCCCAGGCGGATTTGGTGCTTAAAGGGGAATTGATGGAGTACCGCAAGGACCCTTTAACTTATGATTCCAACGGTGAGAATGTTACTGAATACCGTATTAATATCTATGTGAACTTAAGCCTCTGGGATCAAAAAGAAAATAAACTGGTTTGGCAAGAAAATAATTTTAACGGAAACTATTCTTATTTTACGAATTTTGCTTCCGGAAATGTTATTGCGGTATCCGAAGATACCGCCGTAACCAACGCCGTGGACGATTTAGCTCGCCGGATTGTCGAGCGTACAGTTGAACAATGGTAATATGGTTTATTTACTTATCGGCCAGGATGTGCAGGCAAGAGAAGGCCAGCTTAGGAAAATAAAACAGGAATTCCTCCCAAAAGAACTGCAGGATTTTAACTTCGATACATTATACGCCAAAGAAACAACTTTAAAAGTAATCCAGGAGAGGTTCCTGGCCATCCCCTTAAAAAGCGCCACAAGGATTATCATAATCAAAGACGCCGGTTCCCTGGATGAGGCATGCCGGGATTTTCTTTTGAACTATGTTAAGAATCCGGACAAACAATTGGTCCTGGTGCTAATCCTGGAGCATTATGATTATCAGGATAGTTTTATTAAGGAAATATCCCGGGCTGCCAAGGTTATGCGTTTTAAAGAAACAGTTAACCCGGATACTTTCGCTTTAAGCCGGCAGATTGAGCTAAAGAAGCCGGATTTGGCGCTGCGCATTTTAAACCAGCTTTTAAAGAATGGAGAGGCTCCCGAACGTATCCTGGGAGGCTTAAGGTACTCCTGGGAAAAACAGGGCATCCAGGGTTTAGAGGCAAGGCGTAAACTCAAACTCCTTATTGGCTGTGACGTGGAAATAAAAACAGGCAGGCTAAAGCCTGCCTGTGCCTTGGAAAAATTAGTTGTTGGTTTATGCGGGTTTGTTCAAACGGCGCATTAAGCGCGATTTCCTGCGGTCAGCCGTTGCCGGATGGATGATATTTTTCTTCGCCGCTTTATCAAGCTGAGAAAAGACCTTGCTGATGAAAGTTTTTGCTTCAGCGGTGTCCTTTTTGGCAAGCAGCTCCTGGAATTTCTTTATTGCTTTCTTAAGCTGAACCTTTACTTTGAGGTTGCGGGTATGTTTTCTTTTATTTACGCGGTTGCTTTTTAATGATGTTCTGCGCCTTGGCATATATTCTCCTTACCCAGAAGGGTACACCGGCTGATTCCTTATGGGCCGGGTGTTAGTTAACTTTATTAATTTTATATTATTAGCATAATTAATTACTCATGTCAACAAGCAAATATTCCTTAGGCAGCCATAATCGGCAAGTCGCGCGCTCGGCAACCGTTATCAGCCTGGGTACACTTGCCTCGCGCATCCTGGGTTTTATAAGGGATGT
>JAQUSM010000081.1 GCA_028715095.1 Candidatus Omnitrophota bacterium | reverse complement strand
TCTAAGCCGGCTTGTGCAAAGGTGTTTTTGATCATTTGTTCCGATGGGCCAAGTCCAACGATCAGGGCATGGGCTCTTGGCTCTTTTTTTAATAATTCAACCATACAATTTGTTAGGAATTCTAAATTCTTCTCCGGAGCCAGGCGTCCGGCATGACCGACCACTAAGGCATCGGGAGGAATCTGATTCTCCTGGCGGAAAGCTTTTCCATCACCTTTGGCAAAACGTTCCAAATCTACCCCCGTAGAAATAACCTCCATAGGAGTCTTAACGCCTCTTTTAAGCAAGATCTCCTTTACACTTTCACTAGGGACAATTACCTGGTCCACTAAATTGGCATATCCGGCGGCAAGCTTAACAATAAAACGCTTGACCCCCTCATTCTGAACCGGCCAATCATGCATATACTGCTCAAACATCGTGTGATACGTAAATACCAGCGGTATGGCATGCTGCCGGCTGAGCCGCAAGGCAAAATCACCCATAAAAAACGGGCAATGGCTGTGTACCATATCCGGCATAAATTCTTTCATTAATCGCGTTAAGAGCCCGGATACCGGAAAGTTAACCGAGAAAACAGTCCCGCTAAATTTTTGAATGGCCGGGATCCGGATAACACCCGGTTCCTCTGCCGGGGCGCCCCCAAAAGCCGGAGTGACAATTAAAACCTCATGCCCTAAACTTTTAAACTCTTCGCTAAAAGAATAAATCGATTGCTCTAGCCCTCCGACAATCGGAAAATAAGTATTTGTCATCATGAGAATTCTCATTTTTTATCTCCGTACCAACGGAGCACCGGCCGATCAGATACGGCCGGGTGCCTTATGGTAACATACATTAAGATTGCGCCTTTAATTCTATAAGCGCTTTTCTTGCCGCCACACATATTGCTGCGTAACTATCTTTCGCACCCATGGCTAATCCTTCCCTTTCTAAATCTTCGGGAAGAAGAGGCTTACCGAATCTGACTCTAATCGGATAGCATTTAGGATACTTTGCCGTACTGGCCCATGCTTCATAAGCTCCTTCTATAGCCACAGGCACAAGTTTTGCTTTCGACTCCTTAGCTATGACACCAAACCCTTTCTTAAAATTCCCAACCTTGCCAGTAACACTGCGCAATCCTTCCGGGAAAAAACATAAACCTTTGCGCATTTGCAATACTAAATAAGCGCTGCGCAGTGACTCTAAGAAATGCGTTGAATAATCAAATGGAATAAGCCTGATCATCTTTACTAGATTCCGTAAAAATGGAGACTTTATAAAAGGCCTGAAAAAAAACGGTATAAAGACAAAGTAAAAAAGCTGAAAATGCGGCCTGCGCGGTAAACAAGCGGCAATGGCTGGCCCATCAAGATCGCTCGTATGATTGGGATATAGGATATAAGCTCCTTCTTTAGGCACATTTTCCGCTCCTTCGGCCTTAACACGGAAGAATAATTTAAAAATCAAATAATTTATGGCTATGATAACAAATCGAAGCGACCAGGCAAAAAAACCGTTGCTGAATTCCAACGCCCCCAGATGTTCGTCTTTTGGCAAAACCTGTAAATGTTTCTTCCAGTAACCAGGCACTAGAGGCGCTCCCTGATCCTCCTCCGGGCTTATGCTCTTAGCCTCTCTCAAGGCATCCGTTATTCCCAGAATTAAATCCTTTACGCTAAAAGCCCGCGAGATTGCCTCATCCTTTATTTCGACTCTAAAAGCTAATTGCAAGCTCGAAGCCAATTCTATCCTACCTAACGAATCTATTGCCAAATCCAATTCTAAAGAATCCTCAAGTATTATCGGCTTTTTAACACCTGATATTTCCTTTAAACATTTCAAAATTTTTATACCGGTTGCGGATTCTATCAACCTCTGATCTGATGCTGTTAGCTCACCTAAAACAGGAAGAGCGCCTTCTATACCTGCCCTTATTCTAGGTTCATATACTTCTTTAATCGCATATCTATCTAGCTTACCAAACACTATGTGCGGAAGCTCCGTAAGTGTAATCGTAAAGCCTTTAAGCCTTTTATGTACAGGAAGCGATGGAGCGATCTGGTCAAATCTTTCCTTAATCGCTAAATGCAAATTCACTACGGCAAATTTCCTAAACTCGTCAAGATCCGGCTGGATGACTGCCCAAAGAACTTTCGATTTCTTCGCACCATTCATTTCAATGACTGTAAAAACACACATCTCTTTAATCGGAGCAACCTTTGTATAAAACTCCTCAATCTCTTCCGGATAAATTTTACTCCCGGAATTCAATATGATAAAATCTTCAAATCTATCTATAAGGGTTTTACTCATTTATTTGCCTCATACCTGCCGGCAGGCAGGTTTTCAATTCAAAAGAATTAGTTGCAGGCGGAACTCTTACGTTTATAAAACCAGGTAATTGGATATCAATCGGCGGCTCTTTCGTAAACCAAGTCCCATGCCATTCAACAAGAATATTTGGCCCTTGAGGTTTTATAGAGATTTGAATATCCCCAAAGCTTGTTGGCGCAGGACCAAACGAAATCGTTTGTTTACTTTCCAGCCAGATTTGCGGGATTCCTGAACATAAAATTAATCTGTTGTCTTCTTCGCGCACAAAACAATTTCTTACAATCATTACCCATTCCGCTGCTGCCCAGACATGTTGTCCATCACCCATACAGCCACCACCCGTACGCGGGTGCACAGACTCCGGCCATTGCCCTGTAGGTGTTGCCAATTTGGCCACCGCAGTCATCAAACCAAAATACCTGGAATCCCCTGCGCGCAGAAAAACTTGAGCTAAATGCAATGTAAGATAAGGATTAATCCCTGAATGGGTCATATCATGAAAAAATCCGCCATGCACTAAACAATTCTTCATTAAGAAATTAGCGGTATCTAAAGTTCTCGGATCGTCTTGCTGAAAGATCCGAAGCGGATACCCGGCAGCTAAGGAACCAACCGCCCCGGAATCCAGGCGCCGATATGGAGAAGCCGGCATCGCCAGTCTTTTTAAACGGAACTCTACTTTCCTTAAGCTTTGGTTGATACTTCCCAATAGTTCTTGTGATTGATCTTCAAATAAATGGGCCTGAACTTTATCATTAAAAGCAGCGCACAAAAATGCCGCTGCTTTTAACCCCGCAACAGCCCAAAAATCATCCCAATAATAAAAATCATTCGGGCCCAGATGCTCGGCACTAAATCCAGAGGGCAATAAGCCCGCATGAGGAGATTGCAAATTACCGGACAAGCGTTTATTAGAAATCCACCTGCCTGCTTTATTGATTGAATTTTGCCATTCTCCCGGAGGGAGGCTTCCCGTCATTTCGCAATACCGCTGTATAATCCATAAGGCTTCACCGTTAGAATCCCATTCCCCTTCCTGAGAAAGAAAATATCCCTGGGCTGTTTGACGCAAACGGAAACAATCCAAGGCCCGCCGAACGCGATCCTTTAACCCGACAGCTAATAAAGCATGCAATATAAAGGCAGCATCACGAAACCAAAACCTCCGGTAAATATATGGCCCAGGATAAACTTCCTTAGGGGAATGCAAAACCATAGTGTAGATAGCGGTTTCATAAAGAAACTGGAAATGTTTATCGGGAATTTGTAATCCAGCCGCGCCTATAAGGCTTTCCTTCCAGGCAGTTTTAGCCGTTTCCTGATAACCCAAAAATGCTTTTTCTTCAATTTTGTCCCGGTATCCAGGAACCGCATCCTTGATGCCGTGGATAGACGAGACGGGATTCCGCCCGCACGATGGAAAGTATCGGTGGGCTTCATTTCTCGCTAAAGGCACCAAAATGGTAATTTCCTGTGATTTAGCTGCTTCCAATATAAAAACGGCAGCTGCGCTAGCCATCCCCACTTTGCAAGAAATTCCTTTTTCATTTTCCTCAAGCGACAGCCGGCTATAAACATCACCTCGTTGATAATCTGAAAATACATACCGGTCCGCAGGCTTATCGAAATAAACAAAATCCTTTTGATTTACTTGCCAGCTCAATGAATCTTCAGCCAGAGTAATATTATTTATAAAACTCACGCCTTCAGGATTGTAAGGTCTAAGAGAAACTACTAATCGCGCCCTAACTCCAGCAGATCCTGTGATTTTAACCTGACAAATAGGCGCTTTAGCGCAACCTATAACTTGTGCCTTTAATTGGAGTTTCAATTGTCCAAGACTTGATTCTGTGATCACGCAAAGATTATCATCCATAATCATTTTTTGTGACACATTTGGGCTGGCTGCCTGTCCAGCAGGCAGGCGCGACGGAATTAACGGCTCCCCTTCTTCCGGGATAACCCAAAAATCAATAGACCAGCTATCGTAGTAAGGAGTAACCAGTCCACGAGGATCCACAAGAGGAAATTCAGTGCCATCAGGAACGCCTAAAGCTGTCCAGTTTCTATGAGTAAGATTGATTTGAGTCAGCGAAAAAGACCGTGGTATGAACGCCTCATTTCGAGGATTATATTGACATTCTACCCAATAAGGCCAGATCCAATCAAGGTTATGCTGGATGGCTACGCTATTAATCAAGCCCCGGGCATGTAAAACAACGCCTGAACGTAACAGTTCCATCGGAGCCGTTACCTCAGATGGTTGCGCAAAATTCTGCATCTGGCAAATTAGCTTAATCGGATCTAAAAATCCCTGGCGGCGGGCTACAATCCTTACTACAAATCTCAGCGGAAACCATTTACCCCGCATAACATTAACTAAATTATTTTTCAATGGGATTCTAAAAACCCACCATTTAAAGCAAGCATAGGTAAACAAACCTGTTACTGCCGTAGCGATGATTAAAGCTACCCAAACAGCCCCATGCAAGGCATTAAGAATAGTTTGATTTGTTAAAACGTTAATACCTAAGGCCAAAGAATTGATTAACGCATATCGGGAAACTTCAGCATACGACGATGGCTTGTTATGTTTAAACGTCCAGAATTTAATAAGCAAATAACCGATAATACCGGCGCAGATAAAAGAAATTCCTTTAGCTGCGCTAAAAGGAAGGAAATGAAACAAAAAATAATAGATACTGAAATCGGTTGCATTGATAATAGTCCCCGAGATTAAAAAACGAAGAATCTCTTTTCTTATTTTCATATTAGTTTTAAAAAATTTTTACTTTTATTTCCTATTTTCGAACTAAACCTGAAAAACCAATCGCGGCAGCAATCCCTCCACCAATCAAAAGCCAGAGAGCTTTATCTGTAGGCGCACCCGTGAAAAAACGCGAAAGATTAGAGCTGGCCGAGTGATAAGCATTAAGCCCAAAAACAACTAGGATAACTCCTATAACAAAAAGTGCTGCTGACATAGCTTTATTCATATAGCCTCCTTATTTGCTATCCGCCATAAGGCCGGGTGGAGCCTTGTGCCACTTATACCCAAATACTGCGTCATCATACCCGCGCTTAAAAAGCCTTCGCATTTCCTGCTTGTCAAACATTTCTTTTTGATTAGGCATAAAATCTTCCGGAATATACGCTAAATTATAATCCCATTTCTTTTCTTTCGCGAATGCGTAAATCCTGTAAGTATCCCCGCTCATTTTTGCTGAACCATTGGTTTCAATGGTACGTGAAATTATTGCCGTCAAATTATCTTCCACTTGTTTGGAATGCGCAGACATATAAC
>JAQUSM010000080.1 GCA_028715095.1 Candidatus Omnitrophota bacterium | reverse complement strand
TCGGCGGTTGCAACAATATAATAAACCGGAACAGCATATTGTGTATGCGGCAAGGCTACCTGGCCGGGAACAGCTCCTAAAGATTTAAGCTTATTTATTGCCTCTTCGATAATATGTTTAACCTCGGCATCCATCCCTTCAATAAAATATTCCCTGGGTATGCCGATTTTTACCCCTTTGATATCTTTGCCTAAACTATCAGTGTAATCCGGTACGGATTGATTTACTGAAGTTGAATCATTGGGATCATAACCCGAGATAATCCGGGTCAATATTGCCGCGTCTTCTACGTCTTTTGTAATCGGGCCAATCTGATCAAGGCTTGAAGCAAAAGCAATAAATCCAAAACGCGAAACCCTGCCATAGGTCGGTTTTAACCCCACCACCCCGCAAAAAGAAGCCGGTTGGCGTATTGAACCGCCCGTATCGGAACCTAAGGCCCAAATCGCTTCATCACCGGCTACGGCAGCGGCAGAACCGCCTGAAGAACCTCCGGGCACACATTCTAAATTCCAGGGGTTATGTGTCGGCCCGAAACAAGAGTTTTCCGTGGATGAACCAAAAGCAAATTCATCCATATTTGCTTTTAAAGGGAAAATGCCTCCGCCGGAAGTTTTTAATTTGTTGATTACTGTCGCATCATATGGCGGACGGAAATTACAAAGTATTTTTGAACAACATTCCGTATTTAAACCTTCGGTACAAATATTATCCTTGATTGTTACCGGTAAGCCGCCCAGGAAACCACCGGCCCGGGGAGGTTTTAAGCCAGGATTATCATTCGGCTTGAACCTGGCATAAGCCTTAACTTTAGGCTCAACCGCTTGTATGCGCGCATAAAGCGCATCCAGTATAGACCCAAGAGCAGCCTGTTGATTTTTAAGTTTATCCAGTAATTCGTGGGCAGTAAGCTGATTTAGTTCCATGATTATTCGATTATTTTCGGGACGCTGAAGAAATTCCCATTTTTACTTGGAGCATTTTCCAGTGCTTTATCGGGAGTCAGGCAAGTATGGGGTTTATCCTCCCGCAATACATTGCTTATGGGCAAGATATGGCTGGCAGGTTTGACCTGAGATGTATCTAAAACACTTAACTTGTCTATAAAACCCAAAATATCATGCAACTGCAGGGATAGTTTTTCCAATTCAGCAGGCTGTAATTCAATCCGCGCCAAATGCGCAACTTGCTCAACAGTTTTTTTATCTATTGCCATCTTCTCTCCGTTTGAAAAATATTTTAACATCCTTTATCTCAAAAGTCAATGAGCACTTGGCTTACGAACACCTACCTGCCGATAGGCAGGCAGCAGTGCGAGTAAGTCAATGCGCGAATTGATCCTGCGCAGTTGCGAGTAAGTTTTTAAAGTAATTCGCGGGAGTTTAACTGCGGGGGCCAGGCCATCAGCCCATTTTAAGTTGACAAAGGGAATAAAACCTGTAAAATACTACTAATTAACTTTACTAAATATGGGCAAAAAGGCTATGAAATTAAAACCAAAATATTATTTAAATAAAGAAGGCCAATTCGTTATTGAAAATTACAACTACGCGAAGCCTTTCGCAAATTTCTTCCCGGGGATTGCCGGAAAATACGGCATCCCAATGTGGATTTTTTATGTTAACCGCGGCCAATGTATCTCCAGTTTCGGGATCAAAGACAAAGACCAGGCGATCCTTGAATTCTTCCCGGCAAATAAATCCTGGCAGCTTGTCTCAACCCAGGGTTTCCGCACATTTATTAAAATCAAAACCCCGAAAGGACCGCTTTACTATGAACCTTTTCATAACGGGTATATAAATCTAAAATACCAAATAACCAACTCTATGCGCATAGATTCAAGCCGGCTTATTATAGAAGAAGATAACCTTACTTTAGGGATTAGGAGCCGGGTAGAATATTTTGACATACCTAATGATGCCTATGCCGGATTAAGCCGCACAGTAAGCATTGAGAACACCGGCAAAAAAAACAAATCCATACAACTTATTGACGGCCTGCCCCAGGTTGTTCCTTTCGGCACGCATAATTTTTTCTTAAAGAAACTCGGCCGGACTATTGAAGCGTGGATGAACGTTGATAACCTGGATAACGATATCCCCTTTTACAAACTGGAGGTTGACCCTACCGACCGTCCGGAAGTAATACATATCGAAGGAGGGAATTTTTACCTCGGCTTCCATTTTAAAGGCTCCAAACCGGAAATCATCCGTCCCATTGTCGACCCGGAAGCTGTTTTTGGATCCGTAACTGATTTTTCCTACCCCGCGCAATTTCTGGCTGTCCCTAAATTCATATATCCGGCAAAGCAGATGACTAAAAGCAAAACTCCCGGCTCCCTTCTTTTGATGAACCTGGAGCTGGGCCCCAAAGAACAAAAAACATTTTACTCGATAATCGGCCAGGCGCGTAATATTAAAACCTTAAATACTTTAGTCCCCAAGATCACCAAGCTCGGTTACATAGAGAAAAAATTAGATGAAAACCTTGGGCTTATCGATAAACTGAAAGAAGGAATCTCCACCGGCAGCAGTTCCAGGGAATTCAATTTATACTCCGGCCAGACCTACCTGGATAATATTATGCGCGGCGGTTACCCGGAAATCTTTAAATCCGGGCTGGTTTTTTATCTTTATTCGCGCAAACACGGTGACCTGGAAAGAGATTATAATAAATTTCAACTGCAGCCAAACTATCTCTCGCAGGGCAATGGCAATTACCGGGACATAAACCAGAACCGGCGCAGTGATTGCTGGTTTAATCCCGAAGTAAAAGACGAAAATGTAATCTTTTTTATGAATTTATTACAGGCTGACGGCTTTAACCCCCTGGTAATAAAGCCCGACAGTTTCCTGCTTAAAGAAGGCCTTGATTTGCACGAACTGTTGCGATCAATAGCCAGGGAAAGCGATATTGAAAAACTCGGCACTTATTTAAAGGCGCCTTTTACTCCGGGAGAATTGATTTTTTTTATTGAGGAAAATAAGATTTCCCTGAATGTTTCTTACGATGATTTCCTGGAGTTGATCCTCTCCTCTTCTTTAAAAACCCAGGAGGCAGAGCACGCAGAGGGATACTGGACTGACCACTGGACCTATAATTTGGATTTGATTGACAGCTACCTGGGAATTTACCCCGAAAAATTTAACGAATTATTTTTTGAGAAAAAAGTTTTTTCTTTTTATGATAATGCCGAATTAGTCAGGCCGCGCAGCGAAAGATATATGCTTTATAACGGCAAGCCCCGGCAATTGCACTGCCTTATGATGGATGGCGCAAAAAAAGAGATCTTGCGCAAACGGCCAAGCAACCCTCATATTTTAAGAACACAAAACGGCAGCGGTGAAATTTATTATACCACGCTTATTGCCAAGCTTTTATGCCTGGCGGCGAATAAACTGGCCTCCCTGGATCCCTGCGGCTGCGGTATTGAAATGGAAGCAGGAAAACCCAATTGGTTTGATTCGCTTAACGGGCTGCCTGCCCTCTTCGGGTCATCAACCTGCGAAACCTTCGAACTCAAACGCCTGCTTAAAAAAATTAAAGAGGCTTTAGAAAATTCTCAAGCTAATGAAATTGAGCTTGCCGAAGAAATCGCTGAATTTATTAAGCAGCTCTCTGCCATTATGGCCGAAGAAAACTTTTCCTATTGGGATAAAAGCAATACAATAAAAGAAGCTTACCGGCTCAATAGCCGCCTTGGTTTCTCAGGCAATCTTGTATATATGCAGGCCAAAGAGCTTGTTTCTTTTCTGAATGCCGCTTTAAATAAAGTTGAAGCCGGCCTGGACAAGGCTTTTAATAAAGCGCAAGGCACTTACCGCTCATATTTTATCAACGAAGTTACTGAGTTTGACCTGATCAAAGACCACTACATAAAGCCCAGTAAATTCGTGCAAAGGCCCGCTCCTTTATTTCTGGAGGGGCAAATGCACGCATTAAGATTATCCCGGGATATTAATCAGGCTGCCGGTATTTATAAGGCTACCAAAAAAAGCGCGCTTTTTGATAAGAAATTACTTATGTATAAAGTAACTGCCCCGCTGGAGAGCATGCCGAAAGAGATCGGCAGGTGCCGGATATTTACCCCGGGATGGCTGGAGAATGAATCCATCTGGCTGCATATGGAATATAAGTATATACTGGAATTGCTTAAAACCGGGCTGGTTAATGAATTTTACGCAGAATTCAAAAATGTGCTTATACCTTTCCAGGACCCGCGAAGATACGGCCGCAGTATCCTGGAGAATTCTTCTTTTTTAGCAAGCAGCGCTTTCCCAAACAGTAATTTACATGGTAACGGCTTTGTGGCCAGATTATCCGGTTCAACCGCAGAATTCCTGCAAATCTGGCTGATCATGAATACCGGGACCGAACCATTTTATTTAGACAATAACAAGCAGCTTAACCTGACCTTTAAACCCTGCCTGCCGAATTGGTTATTTGACCGCCAAGGCAGGTATTCTTTTAATTTCCTGAGCTCAATCCGCTTAACTTATTACAACCCCGGAAAAAAAGATACCTTCGGGAAAAACAGCGCCAAAATATCTAAAATAATCCTTTTTGAAAACGGAGCTCCTGTAGAGATAAGCGGCGCAACCATTCCTTCGCCTTACGCGCAAAAAATAAGGTCCCGCAAAATTAATAAAATAAATATTTATCTGGAGTAAATTTTAGTTAACCGATTTTATCGCCTAATTTTTCAGTAGCGGTAAGCTGTATGCTCAAAGTATGCACAAAAACAACGAGAAAAAACCTCCCTTTGTTTACCGCCACCAGGCTCCCTTTAACTTTGCAAAAGAAATGCTCTCTTTTCTCCAGGGTATTTCTTTCTTTTAAGACATAAAGATACGGGGCTGGCTTTTCTACATCAGCTTTCTCGACCTGCTTTACGATACAGCCAAAATGCCTGCGCACCACGCTGTGAACGCCTTCTTTATCCGTTATCTCTGAGCTGGCGATCAGCCTGCGGCTTCTATCGGCAGAGGTCAAATTCTTATAAAGTAAATCACGCATAGCTTCCTTATAATTAGCTGGATTGCCAACTGGCAATCCAGCTCCCCTTCGTGGCTAGTGGGGATAATAGTGAAACTAGAATTACAAGACAATTATGCAATTAAAACAAGGCCATTTCAATAGGAAATGGCCTTAAAAAGAAAGCGGTTGCTTTAATTAGCGACGGAGGAATTAATCAGCGGGTTTTCTAAAATACAGGCGGGGTTCTTTGCCCTGGAGTATCCTTGAAAGATTGGATTTATGACGGATAAGCACAAAAAGACAAAGTATTATGCTGACAACCGTAAATATAACCGGTTGTTTAAAAAATAAAATAGAAACCGGCAGGGCAATTGCCGCCGTAATTGAAGCCAAGGAAACCATTCTTGAAACCATAAAGACGGTTACCCAGGTTAATACTAATATGCCTATTACTATGCTTAATCCGGGCAATCTGAGAGTTAATCCCAGCAAAACGCCAAAAGTAGTTGCGATACCTTTGCCGCCTTTAAATTTAAGGAAGATAGTCCAGTTGTGGCCGCAAATTGAACATAAACCCATGATAATACGCAGGTTCTGGCTCTCTAAAAAAATAGTTTTATGGGAGAAAAAATCTCCCAAGAAGACAACTACTATAAAACCTTTCAGGATAT
>JAQUSM010000079.1 GCA_028715095.1 Candidatus Omnitrophota bacterium | reverse complement strand
AATCAGTCAATTTCTTGTTAACCGTTGGAAAAATCTCCATTTATCTGCTCCTATCCGCAATAAACTTGTACGCAGAATCAGCTGCCACTGCCCCGTCGCCACAGGCGTTTATCACCTGGTATAAACTCTTCTTACGGCAATCCCCGCAGGCAAATACCCCATCAACTGAGGTGGCCATAGACTCATTTGAGATGATAAAACCAGCTTCATCCATCTGCAGCTTTCCTTTTAAAAATACTGTCTCCGGCTCATAACCGATATAGATAAAAACACCGTCACATGCAAAATCGCTTTCTTTACCGGATAATAAATCTTTTATTTTTACTGCCTCAACTTTTTTAGCCCCTTTAATTTCAGTAACCAGGCTGCTTAAAATAAAACTGATTTTCTTATCCTGCTGCATCTTTTCCTGCAATATTTCTGAAGCACGCAGGTCCTGGCGGCGGTGGATTATATTTACTGAACTGGCAAAACGGCTAAGATATATTGCCTCTTCGGCAACCGCATTGCCGCCTCCGACAAGAACCACTTTTTTTCCTTTGAAAAAGGGGGCATCGCAGGTAGCGCAATAAGAAACCCCCCGGCCGGTATACTCTTTTTCCCCGGGAACATTTAATTTACGCGGATGCGCCCCGCTGGCAATAATAACCGCACGGGCAGCATATGTACCGCTTGAAGCCGTAATTGTCTTCTTTTCACAATCTAAATCCAATACTTCATCGCTTTGAATCTTTACGCCTAATTCTTTTACCTGCTGTTCCATGCGGCTGATTAACTCAACCGTAGATATGCCGCCAGGAAAACCCGGATAATTCTCAATAGTCTCGCTCATCAGGATCCTGCCGCCAGGAGCCATCTTCTCGATTAAAACCGTGTCTAACCGGCTGCGTCCGGCATATAAGGCTGCAGTAAGCCCCGCAGGACCGGCACCGATAATAATTAAATCATGCATTATTAATAACCCCGTTAAAGCTGCAATTTAGCAGCCGTTGCGTTTTTCTTTAATGCCGCCAATTTTCTTTTGATTTTCAACTTCTCCAGGAAAGATGTGTAATCAATTATCAACCTTCCCTCTAAATGATCAATCTCGTGCTGCAATACACAAGCGAAGAGGTCTTTGGCTTCTATTTTCAGCGGCCGGTTATTTTCATCAAGCGCCTCAACCCAAACTTGCTTTGAACGCCTTACCTTGATGCATATTCCCGGTACGCTGAGGCAGCCCTCCTGGATAGCTTGAGAACCCTGGCGCTTTACAATTTTAGGATTGACCAGTTTATAAAGGCCCTCTCCTATATCTACCACAATTAACCGCGTGCTTATGCCAATCTGCGGAGCGGCTAAGCCGATACCGGAGCTGCCGTACATAGACTCCGCCATTAAATTCAGGATCCTGCGGTGTTCAGCAGTAACCTCTTTAGCCGGCTTTGCTTTCTTCCTTAATACAGGATCCCCCAATATTCTAACTTTTAATCTGGTTTCTGGCATTTACTTTTATCACTTTTGGTTTAATTTTATTTGCCGGAGCATCTTCAAGCAAGACGTAAGAAACAATAATTACCTGGTCTCCGACACAAGCCCCCCTGGCAGCCGGGCCATTCAGACAAACCACTCCGCTTCCGGGCTTGCCTTCAATCACATAAGTCTCAATACGCTGGCCGTTGCTAAGATTAAGCACCTCGACTTTTTCATACTCCAGCATGTCTGCCGCCCGGATCAGCCGGGCGTCAATGGTAATGCTCCCTTCATAATAAAGGTTGGCTTCAGTTACCGTTGCCCTGTGGATTTTGGATTTTAACATCGTCCTTAACATTTTATTTTCTCCTTACCCGGAAAGGGTACACCCGCGCAATACCTTTAGCGCGGGGTGCCGATTAATTTATAGGCCTGACGCGCAATCATCAACTCTTCATTTGTGGGAATAACTATAATCGCCGGTTTCTTCCTTAAATACCTGAATAACCCGCTGCAAATCCTGCTCCTGACACTTGCCTGGTTCTCTCCTATACCGGCGGTAAATATCAAGGCATCCAAGCCTCCCAAAACCGACAGATACGCCCCGATATATTTCCTGATCCTGTAAACAAATATATCAATAGCAAGCCTGGCGCGCCTGTTGCCTGCATTAGCCTTTATTTCAAGAGAACGCATATCATTACTAATTCCGGATATTCCCTTAAGGCCGCTTTCCTTATTTAAAATACGCTCCATTTCATGGCTGCTTATTTTCTCCTTGCCCATAATATGCGTAACTAACGCCGGGTCAACATCACCGCAGCGCGTGCCCATAACCAAGCCTTCTAAAGGCGTAAATCCCATACTCGTATCTACTGACTTACCCTTATCAATAGCGGTAATACTGCAGCCATTTCCTAAATGACAGCTAATCAATTTCAATTTTTTAAGCGGTTTCTTAAGTATCCTGCCGGCTTCGGCGGCAATATACTCATGGCTGGTGCCGTGGAAACCATATTTTCTTATTTTTAGCCTCTGGTAATAATCATAAGGCAAACCGTATATATAAGCGTGCTCCGGGATACTTTGATGAAATGCCGTATCAAAAACCGCAACCTGTTTTACCCCGGGCAGAAGTTTTTGACAAGCAAGTATGCCGGATAAATTCGCCGGATTATGCAAAGGAGCGATAGCGCAGCATTCTTTAATTCCGTTTATGACCTTGGCGTTAACTTGCGCAGGTTTTTTAAATTTCTCGGCGCCATGGACTACACGGTGGCCTATGGCCTGAACAGAATCAACTTTTTCCAGTATGGTTTTTAAACCGGAGTAATGGTCGGCAAATTTGGAACCCTTCTCTCCTATATGCTCAAGCGTGCCTTTTGAAATCAAAAGCTCCGCGGGCATATCAAAAAGCTTATACTTGATGGAGGAGCTTCCGCTGTTAATTACCAGTATCTTCATCATTGGGCCCTTATTGCCGAAACCGCCACACTATCAACGATATCCTGCGCAAAACACCCGCGGGATAAATCACTTGCCGGTTTATTCAAACCCAAGAACAACGGTCCGATTGCCCGGCAACCGCTGAGCCGCTGCGAAAGCTTATAACCGATGTTCCCGGCCTCCAGATTGGGGAAAATAAGCACGTTGGCTTTCCCGTGAATCGGGCTGTCCGGGCATTTTATTTCAGCTACCTCCGGCACGATTGCCGCATCAGCCTGCAATTCTCCGTCAGCTAATATCCCGGGAGATTGCGCTTTAAGTAAAGCCAAGGCTTCGGCTATTTTCTCGGCAGACTTTGTTTTAGCTGAACCCTTGGTAGAGTAACTTAAAAAAGCTATGCGCGGGGTAATATCCAGCACCTTACCCGCTAATTCCGCAGAAGTCAAAGCAATACAGTATAGTTGACGGGCATTAGGGTCGGGAATAATCCCGCAATCCGCAAAAATAAATGTCCCGTTATCCCCATACTGGTTGCCCGGAAGATCCATAATAAAACAACTTGAAACGATAGTAAAACGCTCATCCATCCCGATGCAGCGTATACAGGCTCTCGCCACATCAGCGGTAGTGTGGATTGCCCCGGCAACCAGGCCATCGGCCTTGCCGTGTCGGGTCATCATCGCCGCGTAATAAATGTTGTCGGAAAAAAGTTTTTTTACTATGTCCAGGCTGATATCCTTGGACTGGTATAATTGATAATATTCCTGGATATAACTATCCAGCTGGTTTTTGTCGATCATGTCGGGGGTCAAAACCAGGGGATTGGCAATTTTCTCCTCCCGGACAATGCGCGCAGCCTCCAGAGTCCTTTTGTCCTCATATTCCGGCAGGACAATTGTCATAAGTTTTCTTTTAGCAAGATTTCGAATCCGGTTAATCGCATCCATTTTAGATTCCTTTCAAAATTTTCTTAAAATCAACATTTTCCTTGATCAATTTAATTACAGTATCAATCTTATCCTTGTCGCAGGGGCGGATCTTTACCGTCAGGTCATGCAGGCAGGTAGCCACATCATAAGTATCGGATTTAGATAACAAAACCGGAATCTGGGCCTTTGACAAAAGGCCCATGATCGGCGGCTCCGGAGTAATCCCGCCGGTCAAAACCATTCCGCAGATCTTTAATTTACTATTGCCGGCGTCCCGAAAACTGCTAAGGCCGCAGATAATCATATCCTCCCGGTCGCCCGGAGTAATCATAAGGCTGTCTTCGCTGATATAACGCACCGCATCGCGGGCCTCCATTGCAGCGACAATCACCTTGGCAACAGAACGCTCCAGGAACTCTTTCCCGCAAAGCACCTGGAAATCGGTTTCCTCCAGGATCTGCTCAAACGTAGGCCGCGCCAGCATAGGGTTAAAAGGCAAAACACCCAACACGTCAATCCCTTTTCTCTCCAGGCCTTTCCTTACCAGGCGGCTGATTTTCTCAAATTTATCAGGCAGGACTTTGTTTACAATTACGCCTAAAACCTTAACTCCCTCTTTTTCAAAAAGAGCTTTATTTAGAATAATTTCGTCAATCGGACGGCCCACTCCACCCGAAGAAATAATTATTACTTTTGAACCCAGGAGCCTGGCGACCGAAGCGTTGGAATGGTCAAATACTGAACCAACCCCGGCATGGCCCGTGCCTTCAATTACCACTAATTGTTGATTCCTGGAAATCCTGCGGAAAGAATTCTGAATTTGGCCGGTAATATTCTTCTTGTCCGGCTTCATAATATATTTTTCCGTAAAACCTTTCTCTACCGCGATCGGGCTCATATCCTTGAGCCCGGATTTTATCCCGCAGACCTCCTCAATAAGGATAGAATCCTCGTCAATCTTTAAACCTTCTTCTTCCAGATATCTCTGGCCGATAGGCTTGATAAAACCTACTTTACCGAATTTCTCCTGCAGGTTTTTGATTATCCCCAGAGATACCGTAGTCTTGCCGTCATTTTGTTTGGTGGCGGCAATAAATATTTTACGCATCAAAGATTTTCTTCTATTTTACGTTTTATATCAAGCTTACTGGCCGCGCCGACAATCTGGTTAAAAACCTTGCCATTCTTAAAGAAAATGATGGTCGGAATCGACATCACCCCGTATTCAGTGGCGACCTTGGGGTTAGCATCAACATCTACTTTGCCGATTTTCACCTTGCCGGCATACTCCTTAGCCAGTTCATCAATATGCGGGGCAATCATCTTGCAGGGACCGCACCAAATAGCCCAAAAATCAACCAGGGTCAACTGTCCAGATTCTAATACCTCTTTTTTAAAGTTAGTATCCGTAAAATGTAGAGCGCTCATAGATGAAATCCTTCATAATAAAAGGGTTAATAAATTGGCAGGTCGTAATAAATTATCACAAACAGAAGCTATTTGCAAGAAATTTCATGAGCGGATAAATGCTGTAATTGTTTTGAATAATACCCGGATGTAAGCGAGTCCAGGGAGGCAGTCAGTTCCTCAAGTTTCAACTGTTTATCAAACCTTTTATTCCTGTCCTCAATAGCCAGATTATCCAGCTCAGACTTCACCCGTAAGCGCTCAAAATAAAGTTTATTTACCTGGTCTAAAATATCATCGCGCAGCTCTACCACCAGTACATGAATTGATAGACAAGGGGGATTGCTGTCCTGAGAAAGAATCTGCGTACGGGAGAATAGGAAATTTGCAGACAAGCTCAAACTCTCCATTTCCATAAACGGGGATTCTGCTGACA
>JAQUSM010000078.1 GCA_028715095.1 Candidatus Omnitrophota bacterium | reverse complement strand
GCCGTTCCCGGAGGTGCGTATCAAAAAGGTAAAGACTTCGCTTAAGGGCAGGAAATGTAAATATCTGCACTGCAAGCATATATTAAGTATTTATAACCATGAAGAGTATTGCCATATCCATCTTGGCATGCTGACTTATGGTGATAAAGTTAAAACAAGCAAGGTATGATGATGAATAAGACGGTAATGATAAATAACTCCGTTGAGCCAAATCCGGGTTTTTTTGGTTTAGGCATTGCGCCCAAGATCCTGGATATCCTGGAGGGCATGAAGTTTAAGGTGCCTACACCTATCCAGTTAAAGGCTATTCCTCTGGCTATTGAAGGTAAAGATATTGTGGGAATTGCCCAGACCGGGACCGGAAAAACGCATTCGTTTGCCATACCTATGGTGCAGCGGCTGGTGCAGAAAAAAGGCATAGGGTTGGTACTTGCTCCGACCAGGGAACTGGCTATCCAGATTGATGAGGCTTGCCGGGTTCTTGCCCACGCCTTTGGTATGAAGACTGCCTGTCTTATTGGCGGAGCGCCTATGGAGCCTCAGGTGCAGGCTTTGCGAAAAGACCCCCGCCTGGTAATTGCTACTCCGGGCAGGTTAATTGACCATATGTCGCAGTGGAATTTTCTTCCGGACAGCGTGGTTATGCTTGTGCTTGATGAGGCCGACCGGATGCTGGACATGGGATTTGCCCCGCAAATTGAAAAAATATTACGCTTCTTGCCCAAAGAAAGACAAACAATGCTTTTTTCGGCAACTATGCCCAAAGAGATCATGAATATTGCCGCTAAATATATGAAATTGCCTTTGAGTGTTGAAATAGCTCCGTCAGGGACGACCTCTGAAAAGGTTACCCAGGAGTTGTTTATCGTGAAGAAGGAGGCCAAAACCCAATTACTTAAAAAACTGCTTGCGCAGTATCACGGCACAGTGCTTTTGTTTTCGCGCACTAAACATAATGCCAGGAAGATAGTTAAGTCAATCAGGGATATGGGGCATTCCGCTTCTGAGATTCATTCTAACCGTTCCCTTAGCCAGCGCCGGGAGGCTTTAGAAGGTTTTAAATCCGGTAAATACAGGGTGCTGGTTGCTACCGATATCGCTTCCCGGGGTATTGATGTTACCGGGATTGAGCTGGTGGTTAACTATGATTTGCCCGAAGACGCCGAGAATTACGTGCATCGTATCGGCCGGACTGCCCGCGCAGGGCATAAGGGCCATGCAATTTCTTTTGCTACTCCTGATCAGGGACATGATGTCCGTGATATTGAGAAGCTTATTAAGGCTACTTTACCCGTATCAAAGCATGCTGAGCTTACTCTTGATAGATTCAGTGAATCCACCCAAACCTCCAGCCATCATCCAAATCGTCATTCCGGCCGTCAGTCTAACCATGGACAATCCAGGCAAGGCCAAACCAAGAAACCTTATAAATACCCCAAGCCCAAATTCTACTAAAGACGTTTTATCTAAACTCTTGTAAATAAACAAGTTCTGAAACAATTCTTTTTGTCTTATCATCCTAAGAACGGGATTGTGATTATTGGCTATGTTTTTAGTATAAAAAAGTTGTTAGAACCGTTCTTCTTTTACGTCTCTTGATAGTAGGAGGAGGAGAAAATATGCCAACTTATACTAGAAAGCACCAACTATCCGGTTCTTTTATTTTTCATTTGATCAACAGGGGAAACAAAAAAGAAGCAGTTTTTAACGAGACAAAAGAGTATCTTTATTTTATAAAGTTACTTAAAGAATATAGGGAGAAATTTAACCTTAAGATTTACCATTGGGTGCTAATGCCGAATCATTACCATCTTTTGTTAGAGATCGATGAGCCCGAGCGTATATCCAGTTGTATGGCTGGGATCAACCGTGCGTATTCATGTTATTACCACAAGAATTATCTTACTTCGGGATTTCTGTGGCAGGGGAGGTTTAAGCTCCAGCCGGTTCAAAAAGGAGAATACCTGTTTGCTTGCGGCAGATATATTGAAAGAAACCCCGTAAGGGCAAATATGGTTTTTCAGGCTCAAGACTATCTTTTTAGCAGCGCACGATTTTATTGCTTAGGAGAGCAGGACGGAGTTACTACGGAGAGCCCTATTTTTGGTGAATTCGGTCAAGATGTTAATTTAAGACGTATGGCCTATAAAAATTTTTTGAGTAATTTTGATAATAATAAAGAAGAAATGTTTCGAAGGCTGGATGCTCCATTAGGCGATAAGGAATTTATAAGCAAGATAATAAAAGGTCGCGGTAGGTTATTTCCTAAGAGAAGGGGCCGGCCTCGAGAAAGAATTGTTGCACAACCCGTTGATTATGATAAGATTACATAAAGCGTCTTATTAATAATATGGATAATAAGAAAAGAACCGCATTTCAGCTTATTTTTCTTTTTGGTTTAGTAAGCCTTTTCGGTGATATGGTTTACGAGGGGGCGCGCAGCGTCAATGGCCCTTATCTTAAGACCCTTGGCGCAAACGCCGCGATAGTAGGCCTGGTAGCCGGTATTGCCGAATTCCTGGGCTATGCCATACGTTTGCTTTCAGGATATTTTGCGGATAAGACCAGGTCATACTGGCTATTTACCTTTCTTGGATATGGTTTGTTAGTCAGCGTTCCGTTGCTTGCCTTAACTGGTATTTGGCAGGTAGCGGTTATTTTTATTATTATAGAGAGGTTGGGCAAGGCCTTGCGCAGCCCGGCAAAGGACACTATCTTGTCTCAGGCCACCAAGCAAGTTGGGACAGGTTTTGGTTTTGCCATAGCTGAAGTGCTTGACCAGATCGGCGCAATCAGCGGTCCGCTGATTTTTACCATACTTTTTCTGGTTATTGGTAAGGGGGATAGGGCGCTATCAGATTATCAGCGCGGGTATTCAATGCTTTGGATACCTTTGATTCTGGTTATGCTCTGCATAATACTTGCATATCGGCGCCTGCCTAATCCGGAAATTTTAGAGATTCCTGCAACTAAGTCTCTTGAAACAGAGAAGCTAAGCAAGGTTTTCTGGATATATACATTTTTTACCTTTATTACTACCCTTGGTTTTGCTAATTTTGCTTTAATCGGCTATCACTTTAAGGCTAAGCACGTCCTAAGCGATGCGCAGATCCCTTTGTTTTACGCTTTAGCCATGGGGGTTGACGCATTAGCAGCTTTGGCTATCGGTAAGGCTTATGATATTTTTAAATCCAGGCGCGGTAATGAAAAGGCCGGCTTGATTACCTTAATCGCTATCCCGGTTTTTTCATTATTTATACCTGCATTTGTTTTTTCTACCAAGTTTTCATTTGCCCTGGCCGGGGCAATTATCTGGGGGATTGTGATGGGAGCTCACGAAACAGTTATGAAATCGGCGATTGCCGACCTGACACCATTAAAGAAGAGGGGGACAGGTTACGGGATATTCAATACCGCTTACGGCCTGGCGATTTTTATCGGCAGCGCGCTTACAGGGCTGCTTTATGATTATTCCATATCCGCGGTTATTGTTATCAGTATCTGCGTGGAGATAGCCGCGATTCCGGTGTTCTTTATCCTGAAAAAAGAGGCCTTGACAGTCAGAGTATAAGATGTTACTATTATGAAATTAGTAGCACATTACCATAAGGAGAGAAATGCCGTTGATCCGTTTCGGGGTTTCAATAGACAAAGAGCTCTTGGTTAAGTTTGACCGCTTGATCAAAGATAGAAAATACACTAATCGTTCTGAAGCCTTTCGTGATTTAATCCGTCAAGAGCTCATCCAGGAAGAGTGGCAGGGCAACCATGAGATTGCCGGTGCGGTTACTTTAATTTACAACCATCATAAAAGAGAGTTGATAAATAAGCTTATGGATATCCAGCATGATTTTGGCCAGGCTATAATTTCTTCCCAGCATATCCATCTTGACCACAATAATTGTTTAGAGATAATCGCGGTAAAGGGCAGCCCTAAAGAGGCGCGCCGTTTAGCGGATACCTTAAAATCCGTTAAGGGGGTAAAGCATGGCACTTTGAGCATGTCGAGCGCGGGCAAGGGTATCTAGGTTATTTTTTTTATTTAGAAGTAGCACGAAGCATATATTAATAACACAGAGAGGAGAGAAAATGCTGCGCCTGATTTTAACGGTAATAATCTTGTTGGCTTGTTGCAATGTTGATTCTTATGCTCATGGGGAGGCGGACCAGGATGAGTGGGATCCTGTTTCGGCAGGCACATTGACTACCTGGACAGCCCCGCTTTGCGCTAAAGGAGAGATTGTGATCCAGCCGTTCTTTTTTTACAACAGGACCAGGGGCAGTTTTGATTCAGAAGGCAAATACCGCAGCTTGCCTAAAGGCGATAAGCAGTATCAATATCAAGAGCAGTTATTTATGCAGTATGGTATTACGGATAGATTAGAGATCGACGCTCAGGCGGTTTATCAAGAGAATTATATCAGGCAGGATGGGGTAAGCGCGCATAAGAACGGTTTTGGAGACAGCTATCTGTTTTTGCGTTATTGCGCCATAGAAGAAAAAGGCTGGTTGCCTCATCTAACCGGTTTATTCCAGGTTAAAATGCCTACCGGAAAATATCAGCACTTAAATCCCGATAAATTGGGAACCGACTCTATGGGTACCGGTTCCTGGGATCCCGGGCTTGGTTTTATTTTAACAAAGAAACTCAAGCCTTTTTTATTCCACGCGGATGCTGTTTTTAGCTTTCCTCAGAAAGTTATGGTAGATGGCGTAAAAACAAGGTATGCTAGCTATACTAACTATGATTTTGGAGTGGAATATTTCTTACCCAAAGGTTTTAATCTGATGCTTGAGGCAAATGGGTATACGCAGGGGGACACTTGGCAGGATGGAGAAAGAACTGTATCAACGGCGGTAAATTACTTAATTTTATCCCCGGGTGTTGGCTGGTCATGCGATAAGGTGCAGTTTTTATTGGCTTACCAAAGAGTGGTAGCCGGAGTTAATACCGATGCTAATGATTCAGTGGTTTTAACCGGAGTATATACTTTTTAAATCGGGGGATAAATGCATATACCAGACGGATATTTGGGCCCGGGAACATGCGGGTTGTTTTATTTAGCCATGCTTCCGATATGGACAGCTGCTTCACGTATAGTTAAGAAAACTCTTAATGCCAGGCAGGTGCCTTTATTAGCGATAGGGGCGGCATTTAGTTTTGTAATTATGATGTTTAATGTCCCTATACCAGGCGGCACTACCGGCCATGCCGTGGGCGGGGTGCTTGTAGCAATACTCCTTGGGCCATGGGCGGCTTGTATTGCTATAACAGTAGCACTTGTAATCCAGGCATTATTATTTGGAGATGGCGGGATTACTGCAATAGGTGCAAATTGTTTTAATATGGCGTTTGTGCTTCCTTTTGCCGGGTATTATATTTATAAGGCGATTAGCTGCAATGCTTCCATAGATTCAAGGAGGAGGGTTATTGCCGCTGGTATTGCCGGTTATGTAGCGCTCAATATTTCCGCGGGGCTGACCGGGCTTATGTTCGGTATCCAGCCCTTGCTGTATAAAACCGCCAGTGGCCAGGCTCTGTATTGTCCTTATGGTCTAAATGTCGCTTTGCCCGCTATGTTGGGCGAACATCTTCTGATTTTTGGATGGGTGGAGGCGATTGTAACTGCTTTGGTAATAAAATATTTATTAAAACATGCCCCGGAGCTTTTGGCAGAAGGAGGGAAGCTCCAATGAAGATTATTTCAAAG
>JAQUSM010000077.1 GCA_028715095.1 Candidatus Omnitrophota bacterium | reverse complement strand
ACCCAGATCTGGTAGCCCAGGCAATCAAGCGCGAGCTTAATCGAAAGGGCCAGGTGTTCTTTTTACATAACCGAATTTTTGATTTGGAGAAGGTCAGGGATAAAATTGTTAAAAGCTTAGGGGGTAACGCGCGTATAGCAATAGCCCATGGGCAGATGCCGGCAAAACAGTTAGAGCGGGTAATGTCGGATTTTATAAGCGGCAATATTGACGTTTTGGTTTCTACGATGATTATTGAGTCGGGGATTGACATTCCGAATGCCAATACCATTATTGTAAATAACGCGCATAATTTTGGATTAGCGGATTTACACCAGCTGCGTGGCAGGGTAGGCAGGTTTAGCCGCCTGGCATACGCTTATTTTATGATTTCCCGAAACGAGGTTTTAGACTCAGTCGCGAGAAAGAGGCTGGTTGCCATAGAAGAACATAGCGGTTTGGGGTCGGGTTTTAATATCGCCATGGAGGACCTTGAAATCCGGGGAGCGGGCAATCTCCTCGGCCAGGAGCAGCATGGTTTTATTGTAGCAGTGGGGTTTGATTTATATTGCCGCCTATTAAAAGAAGCAATAGCCAATTTTAAGAAAGTAGGTGTTTTTGATGAGACGCATAATTAGTATTGCTACGCTGGTAATCTTATTCCTCGGCCCCGTTTGTTTCCTTGGCGCGCAGGACAAGATGGTTGCAGTGGTAAATAATGAGGTTATTACGCAAAAGGACCTTAATGATTTTTTAAACTTCATACGCATGCAATATTCCCGTGAGTTAAGCGGAAAAGCCCTGGAGGAGAAAGTAAATTCTACCAGGCAGGATTTGTTAGAACGTTTGATTGAGGATAAAATTATGCTCCAGCAGGCAAAAAATGAGAAGATAACTATTGAACCTGCAAGGATAAAAGCAAAAATTAATGAAATCAAGAAGCGTTATGCGCTGGAATCCGATTTTGAACAGGAGCTGGCTAAACAAGGGCTGGTACAGGCGGACTTGGAAAATAAAATCCGGGAACAAATGCTTAGCTTTAGCATTGTTGAGCAGAAGGTGCGCAGCAAGATAATGATCCGCCCCGATGAGATCACTGATTTTTATAATGAGAATAAGCGTAAATTCATTAAACCGGAAGAACGGCTTCTTACGGTTATCGTTTTGCAGGATGAGAGCGCTGCAAAATCCCTGAGTTATTATTTACGTCTTGGGGATAAGCTGGAAGATTTGGCTACCAGGTATAGCTTTACTGTCGATAAATTCTCTGCTTCTCAGGGCCAGGAATTACGCAGTGAAATTGAAGAAGTGGTGTTCAAGTTAGGCATATCGGAAGTTTCTGATCCGGTAAAGATCGATGGGCAGTATTATATATTCAAATTAGATGATATCGTTGGAAGCAAACAATTAAGCCTCGCTCAGGCTCAGGATAAGATCCAGGCATATTTATTTGATAAAAAGATGCAGGAAGGATTGGCGAAGTGGTTAAATGAACTCAAAAAGCAAAGCTACATTAAAATCCTCGACAATTAGGGTCGGCCTTACAATAGGGGACCCTGCCGGCATTGGGCCGGCTATTGCATTAAAGGCGCTTGAAGCTTTGAAAGGACAGGTTAATTTTAGAGTTATCGGTGACAGCTTTGTGTTGAATAGGGCGGCAAGGGCTTTAAGAATTAAGTCTTTGCCCGCGGAGCTAATAGACTTAAATAATGTACAGAGAAGAAGTTTTAGTTTTGGCAGGATAAACGCTTTAAACGGCAAAGCCTCTTTGGGCTATCTTGATGCAGCCGCAGAGCTTCTCAGGAAAAAGGAGATTGATTGTTTGGTTACTTGCCCGGTTTCAAAAGAAGCTGTTACTTTGGCGGGATCAAAGTTTACCGGACATACGGAGTACCTGGCCAAAGAATTTAATTGCAAAGATCTGGTAATGATGCTTGTCAATGACAAGTTAAGGTTTAGCCTGCTTACCAGGCATATACCGCTTAAAGATGTTTGCGGACAGATTACCCGCAGCGGCCTGGAAAACAATATTTTAAATACTATAAAAGGGTTAAAGCGTTTGTTCTCTATCCGTAAACCCAGAATTGTTATCTGCGGGGTTAATCCTCATGCTTCTGACAATGGGATAATCGGCACGGAGGAACTGAGAATAATTAAGCCGGCAATCTTAAATTTAAGAAATAAACATGAAGATGCGGCTATAATAGGCCCGCTTCCTGCCGATGTGGCAATATATCAGGCGGCTAAGGGGAATTTCGATTGTGTAATTGCTTTATATCATGACCAGGCGCTTATCCCTTTAAAATTGACAGATTTTAATACCGGTATAAACCTTACTCTCGGCCTGCCTTTTGTGCGCACTTCGCCTTTGCATGGCACTGCTTTTGACCTGGCCGTAAACCCCGTTTTAGCTAATCCCGGTTCTCTTATCTCAGCAGTAAAACTTGCTATACAATGTACGTTAAACCAAAAAAAAGCCTAGGCCAGAATTTTCTTATTGATAAAAATATCCAAAAGAAAATTATCTCTGCCTGCGGTTTATCTAAGGAGGAGATTGTTTTAGAGATTGGTGCCGGGAGGGGAGACCTGACGGAGCAGCTGGCAATAAATTCAAAAAGAGTTTATGCTTTAGAAATTGACCGCCGGCTTTTTCCGCGCCTTGAGGAAAGACTGAAAACTTATGCTAACTGCCGCCTGTTAAAGGGCGATATATTGGAATTCGATATAAACAAGTTCTTGAAAAATGAACCAATAAAGCAGAAAATAATAGTTATTGGGAATATCCCTTATAACATTTCCAGCCCGATTATCGAACGCCTTATCCAATTCCGTGCTGATATTGATAAAGTTTTTATGACTGTGCAGAAGGAGTTTGGCCGCCGGATCAACGCAGCAGCCGGCTCAAAAGAATATGGATCTTTCAGCTGTTTTGTGCAGTATTATGCGCAAACTAAGATCATCTTTGAAATAAAAAAAGGAAGTTTTAAGCCTGTTCCTAAGGTCGATTCCTGTTTCTTGAGTTTAAAGTTCAGGCAGAAGCCGCCAGTTGAGGTCAGGGAAGAGGAAATGCTTTTTAAAGTAATACGCAGAGCTTTTAACCAGAGAAGGAAAACTTTAAGGAATAGTTTATCGGGATTCATAACTCCAGGTCCGCTTAAGGAATTTTTTGATGAACAGGGTATTGATAGTAATGTGCGCCCGGAAGATCTCACGCTGGATGAGTTTGCCCGTTTGAGCAATTTCATAGGTTCTCGCCGCGGATTAGTGACACCCGGAAAAAATTAAAAAAACCCTTGACAAAGATGATATCTTGGTATAAACTCACTCCTTACGTAAATATCTAGTATAATACCACTTTTAATTTGGTAACATTGTATTTAAAGAGAGAATTGAATAATTTCTTGGAGTGTGGTTTTTTTTTGCTTGAAGGCTTATTCGACGGAGCGAATCCATTATTGCTGGAGTAGCTCAGTTGGCAGAGCACGTCCTTGGTAAGGACGGGGTCACGAGTTCAATTCTCGTCTCCAGCTTAAGTGAAGCCAAAACTTATGGAGTGATAACGACATAAGTTTTATGGCTGAAGTTAATCCTGAGGAGCAAAAGCGACGAAGGATCTAAACATTAAATAATATGCGTGAAACAATAACTTTAGAATGTACGGTTTGCAAGAATCGTAATTATACGACGAGTAAGAATAAAAAATTGCATCAGGATAGGCTTGAGCTTAGTAAGTTCTGTAATTCCTGTCATAAACATACCCCGCATAAGGAAATTAAATGAGGCCGTAACTTATGGAGCGCTTTAGCGCGACATAAGTTAGTGGCCGAATTTATCCTGGTAGAATTTGAGCCAGGATATTGTTAACAAAAATTAATCTTAGGGGCGTCGGTTAATGGCAAACCAACGGTCTCCAAAACCGTGACTGCAGGTTCAAGTCCTGCCGCTCCTGTGGTTTTGAAGGGAAAGAGCGGCGTGCAGGTGAAACGAAGTCCCGTTTCCAAAGTGAAAGAATGCAGGAAAACGGGGCAAGTCCTGCCGCTCCTGTAATTCTATAGGGGGCAGGGAAGTGAAGGGGAGACTTAAAGAATGGATTTCGTACTTAGTAATTTGAAAACAATAATTTTAACTGTTTTGGCAGTTGTGGTATTGGTTTTAGTAATAAAGAATTACCAGAAGATTAAAGGTTTCTTATCTGAAGTAAAAACAGAATTAAGCAAGGTTTCCTGGTCAACCAGGAAAGAACTTTTGGCATCTACGGTTTTGGTAATTACCGTTACGGGGATAATGGCAATTTTTATTGGGATAGTAGATCTGGGGTTGTCCAGATTTCTAAGCGTGGTTTTTAAATGAAAAAGTGGTATGTTGTCCATACTCAGACAGGGATAGAGGAAAAAGTTAAAGCATCTTTGGAGAAGAAGATTGCTTCAAGCGGCCTTAAGGATTTAATCCCCAGTGTAGTTATTCCTACCGAGCAGGTTTCTGAAGTACGCGCCGGAAAAAAGAAGATTACCCAAAGAAAGTTTTTCCCCGGTTATTTGCTGGTTGAGATGGATTTAAGCGAAGAAACTTATCTTTTTATAAAGAATTCTTCGGGAGTTACCGGTTTTATCGGATTAGGAAGGAAGCCTGTCCCGCTTCCCCAGGAAGAAGTGGATAATATTCTTAAGCGTTCAAAGGAAACTGTCACTAAGCCTTCGCCTAAAATAGTTTTTGAAAAAGGGGAACAAGTAAGGGTTAATGAAGGACCATTTTTGAATTTTAACGGCGTAATTGAAGAAGTTTATCCTGAAAAAGGTAAAGTTAAGGTAAGTGTTTCTATATTTGGCCGTTCTACGCCGGTTGAATTAGAGTATTGGCAGGTTGAGAGGGTATAACTATGGCAAAAGCTATCAAAGCACAGATTAAATTGCATGTACCGGCAGCGCAGGCAAATCCTGCACCTCCGGTAGGCCCGGCCTTAGGCCAGCATGGCGTAAACATCATGCAGTTCTGCAAACAGTTCAATGATCAGACTAAGGGCAGAGATGGCCTGATCCTGCCGGTAGTTATCAGTGTCTTTGAAGACAGGACCTTTACCTTTATTATTAAGAGCCCGCCATCATCCATTTTGTTAAAAAGGGCAGCTAATTTGGCCAAGGCATCCGGCACCAGCGGGAAAGAAACTATAGGAAAGGTAACAAAAAAACAGATTGAAGAGATAGCCAAGCTCAAACTTCCGGATTTAAATACCGCCAGCATGGAACAGGCAATTAAAATTATTGAAGGTACTGCGCGCAGTATGGGCATTGCAGTTGAAGGGTAACCATGAAAACATCCAGCAAAAGATATAAAGAATCGGTTAAGCAGGTTGAGCAAGACAAATTTTATCAGTTAAAGGAAGCAATCATTTTATTAAAAAAGCTGCCTAAACCAAAATTTGACGGCTCAGTTGACCTGCATTTTAATTTGAGTGTTGATACTAAGAAGAGCGACCAAATGGTCCGTGGTACAGTAGTCCTCCCGCATGGAACCGGAAAAAAAGTGCGTGTGGCGGTGTTTTGTAAAGGCGAACACGAACGCCAGGCCAGGGAGGCAAAAGCTGATTATGTGGGGGGTACGGAGTTAATAGATAAAGTTGGCGCAGGATTTCTTGATTTTGATTGCGCTATTGCCACCCCTGAAATGATGAAGGACTTAAGTAAATTGGGAAAAGTTTTGGGGCCGCGAGGTTTGATGCCCAGCCCTAAAACCGGCACAGTTACTAATGATATAGTAAAAGCTATTGAGGATGTGAGGAAGGGTAAAGTTGAATTCCGCG
>JAQUSM010000076.1 GCA_028715095.1 Candidatus Omnitrophota bacterium | reverse complement strand
AAGCCAAGACAAAAGCCAGGCCTAATGTAAAAAACAACCCTATGATAATCGTCTTTCTTACAGAGGATAAAACCTTCTGCACGCTGGTCAAAGGCAGCGCCAGCCTCAATATTCCGGCATTAATACCGTTTTCCTTAAGAGGAATTGCCAAATAAAGCATATCTATTTTTAAAGTGGAAGAGTAACGGATCTCTTCTCCGATCTGGAATTTTAAAGCTTCAATTATCTCCGGACGGTTAAGATGGTTTTCTAAGTTAGCTGCCTGCTGCGAAGAAACCTCTGAATCAGCCAATACCTTGCCCTCGGTATTAACTATAGTAATACGCGATTTAATTTTTGAACCCAAATCTTTAGTTAATTTGTCCAGGTATGCCGGATTTTTAAAAACTGAAGGGGTATTAGAAATGTTGCTTTCTATAAGGCGGGCCTCGTTGATTAAAGAGGTTTTGATTTCCTGGAGCGACTTTTCTTCCAGATTTTTGTCGAGAAAAAAGGCGACAAAACCCAGAGATACGAAGATAAGAAAGAAATAGGATAAAATGAGTTTAAGCTTAAAACTAACCCTCATATTTATTTTGATTTAATCGCCAGAACCTTGATAAAATCAGCACAGTCTTCTATTTTATCAGTTACCCCTTCCAGATATTCCGCCAGTTGATAAGTTAACAGCAGGCTGACCGGCTCAAGCTTAGCGTGGATAATCGCTTCGATCATCGCCTTTTTCTGATCATCTGCCTGATGCTCTAACTGGTCGATCTCGGCACTGAGAGCTATGGCGTTTTTCAGTTCATTCCTGGACAATGCCGCTATAGCCTCTTTCAGTTTCGAAATAGAGCCTACAATCAAATCTGTACCTAAAGAAATATTCTTTAATACACTTTCGGGAATTTTCCCTTCGATAAAACCCAAAAGCCTGGCCGCGCCATTTGTCCAGTCAGCTATTTTATCCAGAGTCTTTACAAAATGCATCATGTCCTCCCTGTCAGGAGGAAGAAGCATGCCCTCGGAAAGCTGATCAACCATTTTAGATCGTAAAACATCAGCCTGGTGCTCGCTCTGCCTGACGCTCTCAATTGCCTGTGTCTTAGCCTCAAGGTCTCCTTTAATAAAAGATTTTACCGCTTCGGCGAAAAAAGCAACCGTTTTATAAGTTTCCTCCACATGCTTCTTTGCATCCAGAAGTATTGATTGCTCTTCTGCCATACCCAGCCAACCCAAGATATTCCTTGTTTCTTTCATTGTTTCCTCCTTCTTAAATTTTTACAAATATTCTAATCATCTGCAATACTAAATAACTTATCAACCCTGAGATAAAAGGGGTGGCCAGCCAGCAAAGAATCATATCCTTCATTATGCGGAAATTAAGCACCCTGACCCCCCTGACTAACCCTACACCGCAAATCGCCCCCACTATGGAATGGCTGGTAGATACCGGAATACCAAAAACAGTATAAAGATGCACATTTACTGCGCTGGCTAACTGCGCAGAAAGTGCCATAATCGGAAGAAGACGGGTAATCTCAGAACCAACCGTTTCAATAACTTTATACCCCCAGGTCATTATCCCAAACACTATAGCCAAGCCGCCGAAAATTACACTCATATTTGGAGTAAGCACGCCGACTCCGGAAATAACCCCGACGGAATTTGCTACATCATTTGCTCCCCAGGTATACGCCACGTAACATCCGCTGGCGATGACCAGAAAAAAGACGATTGGTTTTATGAATTTACGCGGAAAGAAACGATAAAAAAAATTCTGCAGGATCCTAAAGAATATATAACCTAAAATTGCCGCCCCTATTGGAGTAAAAATCCAGCAGATAAATATGTCCAGCAATATCTTCCATTTTACCGGAGCCCCAACCGCAAAACCCGCTCCGGCAACCGCGCCAACAATAGAATGACTTGTAGAAATAGGCATCTTCCAATATGTGGCCAAGACTACCCATGCGCAGGCGGCAAACGAAGCTATTAAGGCTATATACATAGCAGTTTGCTTTTCCAGTTGATCCAAAGGCACGATCCCCTTACCAATGGTTTTAGTTACATATGCACCCTGCAGGTATGCTCCCAGGAAACCAAAGATTACAATCAGAACAATTGCCTGGCGCAAGGTTAAAACTTTTGAACCTACGGCTGTGCCCAAAGAGTTAGCTGCGTCATTAGCGCCAATAGACCAACCCACCGCTAAACCCATAAGCAAGATTAAAATAACAAGCAATAACATCCCTTACTTACTCCTCTTCTGCTTCAAACCTGTAGCCGTAGTTTTTGACCGTTACAATCATTTTCGCCGCTGATTTAAGTTTTTTACGCAAGGTCCTTACATGTACATCCACTGTGCGGGTCTGAATCTCCATAGCGTGATCATAACCCCAGATAGAATCCAAAAGATAATCCCGGGACAGGACCCTCCCTTTTGCCTTAAGCAGGGTTTTCAAAAGTTCAAATTCCTTTGCCGTAATCGTAACCGCCTTTTCTTTGACGGTTACGGATATCCTGGCAAAATCTATTCTTAAATCACCGGACTCAAACACTTCGGGAAGTTTTTCTTTCTCGGTTGCCCTGCGCAGCACCGCTTTTATGCGGGCAATAAGCTCACGCGGACTAAATGGCTTGGTGACATAATCATCAGCTCCCAATTCTAAACCCACCACCTTGTCTGATTCCTGCCCTTTGGCGGTAAGCATAATTATAGGTATTGAGGCGGTCTTGGGATCTTTTTTTAAAGTTTTGCATACCTCCAGGCCGTCTATTCCCGGAAGCATTAAATCCAATAAAATAAGGTCCGGGTATTGGCGTAAAGCTAAATCCAAAGCATCTTCTCCATCGCGGGCATCAATAACCTTAAAACCTTCCTTTTTAAGGTTATATTCAATCATCTTGATAATATCTTTCTCGTCTTCGACAATCAGGATCTTCTCTTTCACCCGGCGTCCTCTTTCTTGCCTTTACACACATTCACACAAATACCGCATACATAAGAATCAACCTGCCGCTGCTTCTGAAACTCTCTTAACTTCTCAAAACACCTGACATGCTCAAATTGCGCGGGTTCATCTTTTATAGCCTGCGCAGGACATATTTTAACACAAAGCCGGCACAAACCACAATCTTCTTTCGTAGGCTGGTCTGGCTCAAGAGGCATATCCGTGAGAATAGTCACCAGGCGGAATTGGCTGCCCAGCTCTCTATTTACCAAAAGGTTATTCCTGCCAATCCAGCCCAAGCCCGCTAAAACGCCTAATTTCCTATGCGATGCGTGCGCGCTTAGCTTTTCCCAATCAATAATCTGCGAAGCAGGGATAGTCAGGCTAAGGTAGCCTTTTTTCTGTATGTAATTACCCACCCTTAAGGCTACCTGGTCCAGAAACATATTCACCATGCGGTAGTGATGAAAATACATCCTCGTAGGGACCTGCTCTATCTCAGCCAAAGCCGCCCGGGAGATACGTAACCCTAAGCATACCGCGCGGTCCATTTTCGCTAAAACTTTAGGTGAAATCAAAAACTCATCTTTTATATTTTTTATATCGGCAATACCGAAGAGATCAACTTCTAAAGAAAGGCAGAAATTCTTAAGGTCGAGCTTATTATTAAACATTAATTTTCCTTAGATAAACCATGAGCAGCGAGATTGCAGCGGGAGTTACTCCTGAAATCCGCGATGCCTGGCCAAGATTAAGCGGTTTAAATTTAGATAACTTCTCCCGTATCTCGCGGGATATCCCGGATAAGCCGGCATAATCAAGATCAAGCGGCAGCTTTATTTTCTCCAGATGCTTAAACCGCTCAACATCCTTAAGCTGCCTCTGGATGAATCCAGCATATTTTACCTCTATTTCAATTTGCTGCCAAGCAGATTCCGGTATGGACGGTTTTAGCTTATGTATTGTTTTTAAATCTTTAATATGTATCTGCGGGCGTTTTAATAAATCCTCTAAGTTTACTATCCTGCTAAGCACGGCAGAATTAAGCCGGGCTAATTTAGCGTTGATCAGCTTGTCCGGTTTAATGCGCGTTTTCTTTAAAAATGCCGCTGCCTCTTTTATGCCTTTCTGTTTATTTTTAACCTTACGATAAGCTGCTAAGCTTAACAATCCTAAATCAAAACCTGTCTTGCTTAAACGCAAATCTGCGTTGTCTTCACGCAAAATAAGCCGGTATTCCACCCGCGAAGTAAACATACGGTAAGGTTCAAGCGTACCTTTAGTAGTTAAATCATCGATCAAAACACCGATATAGCTGCTTGCGCGGTCTAAAATAAGCGGTTCTTTATTTTGTATACGCAGGGCGGAATTTATTCCAGCCAGTAATCCTTGCGAGGCGGCTTCCTCATAACCCGTAGTTCCGTTAATTTGGCCTGCCAGATAAAGATTCTTAACCAGCTTTGTTTCCATGCTCGGATACAACTGCGTAGGCTCAACTACAACATGCTCAATACCATAGCCGAAACGGATCACCCTGGCTTTTTCTAATCCTGCGATAGAACCTAAAAGCTTAAGCTGCACATCTTCAGGCAGGCTGGTTGAGACGCCATTTGGATAAATTTCACAAACCCCTAAACCTTCCGGTTCCAAGAATACCTGGTGCCTTTCTTTATCGCTGAATTTAACAACCTTATCTTCTATTGACGGGCAATATCTTACTCCCGTTGCCTTAATCTTTCCCGAATAAAGCGGCGAACGGTCCAGATTAGCCAGGATAATCTTATGCGTTTCTCCATTAGTATAGGTTATGTAGCAGGGCACCTGCTTCTGCTTGAATTTTACAGTAGAAAATGAAAAAGGTTTGGGTAAAGAATCGCCATCCTGCCTGATAAGGCCGGAAAAGTCAATAGTGTTTTTATCCAGGCGCGGGCAGGTCCCGGTCTTAAAACGCAGCAGGTTAAAACCTAACTCCCTTAAGTTATCCGCCAGACCAATACTGGCGCGTTCATTAATCCGGCCGCCGCTAAAATGTCTTAACCCCACGTGAATCAGGCCGTCTAAGAATGTCCCGGGGCAGATAACCACGCATTTAGCATCAAGCTCTTCTTTGTCTGTTGCTATACCTGTAATTTTTCCATCCTTAACGATCAACCTTTTTACTTCAGCCTCTTTTATTACAAGATTTCTTTGGCGCTTAAGCAATTTTTGCATATAGCGGCTGTATTTATGCATATCAATCTGCGCCCTTGATGACTGCACAGCCGCACCCTTGGAAGAATTAAGTATGCGGAATTGTATTGCGCAGGCATCCGCTGCCTTCCCCATAGAACCGCCTAAAGCATCGATCTCTTTTACCAGCTGCCCCTTGCCTACGCCGCCGATAGCAGGATTACAACTCATCCTGCCGATAGAATTAATATCTAAGGTAAGTATCAGGGTTTTTACGCCCATGCGGCTGCTTGCCAGGGCCGCTTCGATACCGGCATGCCCGGCGCCAATTACGATAACATCATAACCCATAAGAATGACCTTTAAAAAATAGAAAAAGGCAGAGGCAGTTTAATCTTCGCCTCTACCTTTTTACCCATACCTCTAGATTATTATAATTACCCCATTAACACTTGGAATAACCACAGGCATAGCATTTGACGCAGCCTTCCTCATGGCGTAGAGCCCCTCCGCAATCCGGGCATACACCGACGATATTGGCCTGATCATCCAGGTCCGAAGCCAGCAGCTGGTCATCATGCGAATGTTTCATGGGAATAGTTATTGTTTCAGAAGTAACAGGGGCTACCTGCGTGTTAACCAGGCGCCTCTCTATTACGCGGGCAATAGCATCGGCGCAAGAAAATATTCTTTGGCCCTTTTCCCAGGA
>JAQUSM010000075.1 GCA_028715095.1 Candidatus Omnitrophota bacterium | reverse complement strand
TATAAATTTTTAGTGCCAACATCCTCCAGATTATGAAATTCATCCAGGAAAAGAACGGTAAACTTGCCTGCTTCCTGATGGATTAATTCAGGAAGGCTGAAGAGTTCGGTAAGAATATTTATTTTTTTTCTTCGGGACAGGTCGCTAAGTATGGAATTTATCTTAAGCGCAGTATTAGGGATATAGCCGGCAGACTTGGCAACCAGGAAATCCAGGTCTTCCCTTAACTCCAAACCGCTATTTGACAGAAAATTATACAGCAAGGCGCCGATAAATCTTTTTGCAAAATCCTGAAAAGATCCCGGCCTGACTTCCAAAAATACCGTGATTATCCTCGGGTCATAGAATTTATCCAGGAATTTATATACAATGCTGGTTTTACCGACATTCTCTTCGCCAATAATGGCTATATTCTGACGGTAACCATCCTTGAGGCTGCTGACGCGCTTTTGCAGTATCTCTATGTAATTTCTTCGGTCAAAAAATTTATCTTTTATCATGGCAAATAAAACAAAGGATTCTGGGGCATAGCGCCTTTACGGATCTCAAAATGCAAGTAATTATTTTTGCCTTTGGAAGTTGAGCCGATACGCCCAATCAATGCGCCTCTCTGAACGTTTTCCCCCGGCCGGACAAAGAAATCCGAAGCCCCGGAGTAGACGCTGCGCAGGCCGTTTCCATGGTCAATAATCAAAGTCCTCCCGAAATTTCCGAAATCAGCCGCGTAAAAAACTACCCTTCCGCTGCGCGATGCCAGAATATCAGCATCCAGGGATATCTGGATATTAATCCCCTTGTTGATCAAATTCCGGTAATTTGTTCCGAATCCGGCAAGAATTCTCCCCTTCAACGGCCAAATAAAATCATCTCCGCTGGGAAAAACCGGCTGCTCAATCTGAGGTTTTAAACGGCCGGGTATCAGTAATATCTGTCCAATTTCAATAGCGGCATCTTCTGAAATATTATTCGCCCTTAAGATATCATCCATATCTACATTATACATCCTGGATATCATCCAAAGCGTTTGCTTCGGCTCTACGCGATGGTGCAGCCCGGAGACAACCTGATGCGGGACAGGCGGACTTGTCACTGTATAAGTCTGGCTGCTTGCGCAACCGGATACAACCAAAGCCATCAGAATTAATATTATTCTTTTCATTAGCCCTGCATTCTATATATACTACCTGCTGATTTTCCAAGCGGGTGAGCGGAATCGAACCGCCATATGCAGCTTGGGAAGCTGCCATTCTACCACTGAATTACACCCGCGCTACCTAGCGCGCATCGACGCAATACCTATCAGCGTCGGATGCTGTCTTGCCTATCGCGCATTATTTCTTCGAGCACTCTTCCATCAATTTAATCGAACAATATTTTCCGCACATCGTGCATACATCATCCAGTTTTGGCTTGCTGGATAAACGGAATTCTTTGGCTTTGCCAGGATCGATAGACAACTGGATCTGTTTTTTCCAATCCCTGGCTTTGCGGGCAGTTGAAATATCCTTATCCCAGCCTATAGCTGATTTCCTGCGTTTCACCAGATCCCCGGCGTGAGCGGCAATACGCGAAGCAATTACCCCTTCCCGCACATCATCAACCGTCGGGTGGCGCAAGTGTTCAGCCGGAGTTACATAACAAAGAAAATCCGCGCCAAATCCTGCGGCTAAGGCTCCTCCAATGGCGGAAGTGATATGATCATAACCCGGGGCCACATCAGTAACTAACGGCCCCAACACATAAAAAGGCGCTCCGTGACAATACTCCTTCTCAAGTAAAATATTCTTCTTAATCTGGTCTAACGGGACATGCCCCGGGCCTTCGATCATAACCTGCACGCCCCTGGCCCTGGCGCGTTTTGCCAGCCCTCCAAGAATTTTTAATTCCATGATCTGCGCTCTATCCGTGGCATCTAAAATTGAACCCGGCCTTAACCCGTCCCCCAAACTTAAAGTTACATCGTATTTATTAGCGATATCGAGGATCTGTTCAAAATGCGTATAAAAAGGGTTCTCCTCATTATGGTATTTTATCCAATTAGCGATAATTGCCCCGCCGCGCGAAACAAGGCCCATAAGCCTTTTTTGTTTCTCCAAAGCTTCCAGGCTCCTGCGCGTTACCCCGCAATGTATGGTAAAAAAATCCACCCCCTGGCAGGCCTGCTCATTTAATACATCCATGATATCGGAAACGTTGAATTTAATAAAATTATTATTCTTTTTCTGCGCCCTGACCGCTACTTCATAGACCGGTACAGTGCCCAAAGGTATGCTTGAATATTTAAGAATCTGCCGCCTGGTTTCACTAAGGTCTCCCCCCACGCTTAAATCCATTAACGCATCCGCGCCATGTTTTACGGCAATTTTAAGCTTTTCTATTTCATCGGAAATCCTTGATTCATCCGTAGAGGTACCGATATTAGCGTTAACTTTAGTAGACAATCCACTACCCACTGCGCAAGGTTTCTTGATTTTATGATTCTTGTTTAAAGGGATAACTGCCTTGCCTTGACGGATAAGCCGCATTAACCGAGCCGGCTCAATACCTTCAAGACGGGCGACTTTACGCATAATTCCGGTTACGGTATTTTTCTTCGCGTATTCCAGTTGAGTCATTTTACTCCAGGGTGATTTTCTTTAATTGCCTTGAACAATCTGCCTGCCGCGCGTTCAGGATCATCAGCTTTTAGAATTGCCCGGCATACCGCGATACGGCCGGCTCCTGAGGCAACAACTTCTTTTATGTTGCCTTCATTAATATTACCTATGGCAAAGTAAGGTATTTTAATCTTGCCCCTTAACTGCCGTAAAACCCCTAACCCAATTGCCCTGCATTCAGGTTTGGTGGCGGTAGAATAAACCGGCCCAATCCCGATGTAATCAGCCCCTTCTTTTTGCGCTTTCAAAGCCTGGCTCAGATTATGGCAGGATATGCCGATAATCTTATCTTTCCCTAACAATTTCCTGGCTTCTTTTAAAGGAAGATCTTCCTGCCCCAGATGTACTCCATCCGCGCCGGAAAGAATGGCTATATCAATATAATCATTAATAATAAAGAGCGTTTTAGTTTTTTTTAAACGTTTTGCCAGCTTAAGCGCGGAATTTAATATATGGGGTTTATCAGAAACCTTATCCCGCAGCTGGATTACCCCGATTTTATCAAAAGAAAGCCGGGTAAAATCCGGCCTATCCAGAATCAGGTAAAGAGGAGATTTTTTTAAAAGAATCTTTCTCGATTGCATAAACTTTATACCTGAGCTCTTTAAAACTCAAAGCTGCTTTGTCGTCAATCAGTTTACTAAACTCTTCAAGTACGCGCAGGGATTCTTTAACCCTTTGGATATTAGCCCAAAAGATATCTTTACAGCCGGCGCGTTTCAATTCCCCGCGGGAATTCAGCCTTCCAACATCGCTATCGCTATTACGATCTTTGAGCAATTGATAAGCAGGATAATTTCTTTTAACAATACCGTCGATATCGTGCCTGATTTTCTTGAAATCCGCCGTAAATCTATGGTTATCCAGGATAAAACGGGTTATCTCCTCGCAAACACGCAACCCCTCCTTGGCCCGGTTCAGGTTAGCGTCAATTATACGGTGAGTGCTGTTAATTTTTGGCGAAATCTGGACACTCCTCATCCCCAAAGACGGGCGATTTTCTGGATTATTGCGCTGGTTGAGCGGCCCTTAACTGAATCAATGACAATAACCTTTCCGCCGTAGTTTTCCACAAAATCCGCGCCTACAATTTTCTTCTTGTCCCAATCAGATCCCTTAACCAGGATATCCGGCTTAAGCGCCTTGATTACTTTAAGAGGAGTATCCTCTTTAAACAAAACTACAAAATCTACGCATCCTAAAGCAGCCACTACTTTTAGGCGGTCAGCCTGCCCAACCACCGGGCGGTTATTATCCTTAATTTTCTTGATAGAGGAATCACTGTTGACTGCCACAACCAGATAATCCCCTTTATTTCTGGCATCCTGCAGGTATTTGGTATGGCCATAATGCAGGATATCAAAACAGCCATTGGTAAAAACTATACGTTTACCATCCTGCTTAAGGCGTGCTATTTTACGCTTGAGGTTTGAAAGCGAGGTTATTTTTGTTCCTGGCAAAGTTCTTGCTCGATCATTTCGCATATTATATGGGCAATGGTAATGTGCGCTTCCTGGATTCTTGCGGTTATCTTAGAGGGTACTAACAGGGACAAATCCGCCAGTTTTACAATCTCCCCGCCGTCTCCGCCGCTTAAAGCGACGGTTTTAATCCCCATCTTCTTGGCCTGTTTAATTCCCAAGGCCACGTTCTTTGCTTTTCCACTGGTGGATATCCCCAAGGCTACATCATTCTTTTTGCCTAAAGCTTCCACTTGCCTGGCAAATACCACATCATAGCCATAATCATTAGCCAGAGAGGTCAATATTGAAGTATTGGTAGTCAAGGCAATCCCGGCTAATGCGGAACGGTCCTTTTTAAAACGGCCGACAAGCTCTGCGGCAATATGCTGGCTGTCGCTAGCTGAACCACCGTTGCCAAAAACAATTACCTTTCCCCCCTTCTTAAGACAATCAATCATAAGCTGGGATATTTCAAAGATTGAATCTATCTGATTACGGAGGATCTCTTCTTTAACCTGGATACTTTCCAAAAGTATATCTTTAATTCTCTCGCGCATTCTTCCTCCACGTGGAGGACACCCGCGCAATTCAAATAAGCGCGGGGTGTCCTTCCGAACTATTTATCCAAAGAAAACCTTAGCAATATCATAAAGCTCCGCATCAACAGTCTTTAAAGCTTTTACCGCCTCCTCGAGAGATACATCAATAATTTTAATGCCGGCTAAAGCTACCATTCTGCCGAATTTCTTATTTTTAATCAGCTCAACAGCCTTTACCCCCAGGCGAGTACCCAGCACACGGTCAAACGCAGTGGGCGAACCGCCTCTTTGTATATGCCCTAAAACGCTGACCCTGGTTTCATAACCGGTCCTTTTCTCAATCTGCGCGGCTAAATCCTCCCCGATGCCGCCCAAGCGGACATGGCCGAACGAATCAAGCTTCTGCTCTTGAGTAACCATAGTGCCATCCTTAAACTGTGCTCCTTCGGCTACTACAACAATGCTAAAGGTCTTGCCTCTTTCATGCCTTTTCTTGATAATCGCGCATACTTCATCCAAGTCAATGGGTATTTCCGGAATCAAGATCACATCTGCGCCCCCGGCAATCCCGGATTCCAAAGCAATCCAGCCGGCGTGACGGCCCATTACTTCGGCCACGATAATACGATGATGGCTTTCGGCTGTCGTATGCAGACGGTCAATACACTCCATGGCCACATTCAAAGCTGTATCAAAACCAAAAGTATAATCAGTAGCCGACAAATCATTATCAATTGTTTTAGGGACACCCACAATATTCGGCAGCCCGTCTTTAACCAGCTTGGAAGCAACACCCAAAGTATCTTCTCCCCCGACAGCAACCAGGGCGTCAAGGCCTATTTTCTTAAAATTATCCTTTAGCTTTTCAAGGTCGCCCTGTTTTTTATACGGGTTGGTGCGACTGGTTCCCAGGATAGTTCCGCCTTTAGGCAGGATTCCGGAAACGGTGTTTATATTTAAAGGTATGGTGTCATTTTCAATTAATCCTTTCCAGCCATTCTTAATGCCTATTATTTCATAGCCTTCAAGCAAGGCCTTACGTACTACCGCCCGGATAACCGGATTTAATCCCGGGCAATCTCCTCCACCTGTCAAAATCCCAATCTTTGCCATTTCCCTGATCCTCCTTTATACTCTTCCATACCCGCTAAACGGTATTGCCGACGGGTCTTCTTTGTCAAAATCTCTTTTTTTACGGCTATCCTTTTCATCGTGTGAAATCTTTGCTACATGTATCCTTATA
>JAQUSM010000074.1 GCA_028715095.1 Candidatus Omnitrophota bacterium | reverse complement strand
CGGAGAGCACCTTAACTTTTTTCTCAGCGTCATCACCTGTAAATAAAAATGCCCCGAGAATAGTCCTGATGGTCTCTTCCGCCATATAACCCGGAGCAGCTGAATAAGCCTCCTGCAAAACGGTATTTTCAATATTTAAAACATCTGTGCGCGTCTGTGAAAAATAACCGATATCCACATTATGCCCGATAACCCTGTTACCTTTATCTATGCTGACAATCCCTGCCAGCATTTTTAAAAGCGTGGATTTGCCCGCGCCGTTTTCTCCGGCCAGGACCGCCTTTTCCCCCTGGGTTATTTCGAAATCTAACCCATCATACACTTGAATATCTCCGTAAGCCTTAGAAACCCCTTCCAGGCTAATCACACGGTGCCCGCTCTTGCGGGTCTGCGGAAAAGAAAAATTACCGATACTTTCACGCGGATCAGGCGGGACAACAACTTTCTCCTCTTCCATTCTTTCTAAAACCCTGCGCTTAGCGCGCACAGAGGCCGCCTTATTCGGCTGGGCATGAAACCTGGCCACAAACTGATCCAGCTGTCTTATTTTTTTATCCTGTTCTTTAAATTGCTTAATCAGATGGATGCGCTTCTGCGCTTTTATCTCTTCATAATGCTCATAATTACCATGCACTTTCGAAATTGAACCATTTTCCAGGATAAACGTGTAATTGGTAACATCCGTCAGGAATGCTTTATCATGGGATATCATGATAAAGGTCCCTTGAAAATCAGCTAAATAATCCTTGAGCCATAATGCCGCGTTTAAGTCTAAGTAGTTAGTCGGTTCATCAAGCAGCAACAAATCATAATGATAAGTAAGCAGCTTGCCTAAGAGAGCGCGCATCTGCCAGCCTCCGCTCATTTGATTTATGGGACGGCTGAAATCCCTTTCTTTAAAACCTAATCCCGAAAGAATCTTCTTTGCCTTATGTTCCAGCTCAAAGAAACCCAGCGTTTCCAATTCATGCAAAATATCGCCGTAACGTTTTGAGCCGGCTTCATTTTTAGACTCAAGTTTCTCTTTTTCTTCCTTAAGGCGCATGATCCTTTCATCGCCCTCAATTAACTCCGCAAGCACAGTGTGCTCGGATTTAAAACTCGCTTCCTGAGGAAGATAACCGATATGCACCCCTTTATTCACCCTCACTTCACCGCTGGACGGCTCAGTTTCCTGTAAAATCAGGGAAAATAACGTACTCTTGCCTGTGCCATTGGGACCGATAAGCCCGATCTTCTCCCCCTGGTTTATATTGAGAGAGATATCTTCAAAAAGAACTTTGGGCCCGTAATTTTTCGAAAGCTTAATGATATTAATCATCTGGATGGAATCAAATTGTACGGCGAGATTCTAAAGACTTTGAAAGGGTGGTAGCATCCGCATATTCCAGGTTTGAACCCACCGGTAATCCCAAGCCAATGCGGCTTAAATGCACGCCAAACGGCTTAAGCAATTTAGTAATATATAAGGAGGTAGTTTCACCTTCGGTATCAGCATCGGTGGCAATAATTATTTCCTTGATACTGCCCTGCTTTGCCCTTTGAATAAGCCCGTCGATCTTTAAATCGCTGGGCCCCCTTCCCTCAAGGGGCGATATTGAACCAAGCAATACATGGTAAACACCTTGAAAATTTCCCGCTTTTTCAATGGCCGTAACATCGGTGGGTTTTTCGACTACGCAAACAATATCTTTTTGCCGGCGGATGTCCTGACAAATCTTACAGGTATCTTCCTCGCTTAAATTATTGCAAATCTGGCAGGAGCGCACGCTCTCTTTTACTTTATTCAGAGACTCGGATAAAATCTTAATTTCATCTTTGGAGGCGCCTAAAACATGCGCCACAATGCGTTCGGCGCTGCGCCTGCCGATGCCGGGGAGCTTAATTAAAGATTCAAGCAATTTTTCTATTGAAGCCGTATAGTTAGCCATTAGCCTTCCTTAACTACCCTTCCTCCAAACATCTCCAGGGCGGATTTGACAAAAGGATTGCTGCGCGCGTCCTGCTCTTGCTTTGCCTGCGCAGCCAAAATAAAGTTTATTCTTAATTCCGTATTGCACAATTCTGAAGCAGCCTTCTCAATCAACGCCCTGTTTTCCTTTTTTTCTAAAGACTCCTTATACAACGAATAATTCTTAGGAAAAGCTACTGTCAGTATATTACCCTGCACCTTAGTCGGCTCTCCTTCGCTTAAATAGGTAGATACCGACATTTTTATTCCGGCAAGGCTGTTTACAATACTGCTCCAGATGTTTTTTACCTGATCCAAAGATACGGATTTATGCTCTTGAGGAGCTTGCGCCGGAACATTATCTTTAGGCGTAACATCTTTAACTGTCTCTTCCGAAGCTGCCTGCTCCTCTTTTTTAGGAGCCGGAATCTTTGACTTTTCTCCAGCCTGTTTGCTATTATAGGCCAGCCTGACCAGGCTTATCTCTAACGGTATGCGCTGAGAATCCAGGCGCTTAGCCATCTCCTGCGTGCCGACTAAAACATTAAACGTGCTAAAGATCTCCTCAAGGGAAAGCGATTGGCTCTGTTTAAATAAACGGTCGCAAACCTCCTGGGGCAAATCAACCAACTTTGTATCTGCTTTTGAAACTTTAGATACCATTAAATTGCGGAAATGCTCTATAAGGTTGACAAGAAATACACCCGGGTCTTTGCCGTCGTCAATAATCTCATTAAAAAGCTTGAGAGCCCCCTGCGGGTCCTTCTGGATTATTTTATCGGTGAGCAAAAACAAAACATCCTGCTCAACCATACCTAAAACAGAAATTGCATCTTTTAAAGACACGCTACCCTGAGAAAAAGATACCAGCTGATCTAAAATAGATTCGGCGTCCCTTAATGATCCGTCGCTGCTTTTGGCAACCGCAAAAAGCACCTCCTTGTCCACCGCGGCCTTTTCTTCACGGATGATTTTCTCAAGCTGGGAGATAATTTCAATTACCGTAATCCTGCGAAAATCCATGCGCTGGCAGCGGGAGATAATTGTCGGCATGACTTTTTGCGGATGGGTAGTAGCAAAGATAAATTTTACAAACTCCGGAGGCTCTTCAAGGGTTTTAAGCAGGGCGTTAAAACCATCAGGGGTTATTTGATGCACCTCGTCAATAATATAAACCTTATACTTGCCCTGCGTGGGGGAGAATTTTACATTTTCACGCAAGGCCCTTATTTCATCAATGCCGCGGTTAGAGGCGCCGTCAATCTCAATAACATCCAGGGAGTTACCCTGGTTAATCCCCAGGCAGGAAGAGCATTTTTGGCAAGGCTTAACCGTCGGTCCCTCTTTACAGTTTAACGCTTTAGCCAGGATCCTGGCGGTGGAAGTCTTACCCACCCCTCTTGGGCCGGTAAAGAGATACGCGTGGGCAAGCCGGTTCTTCTGGATCGCGTTCTTTAAAGTACCGACTATATGGTCTTGCCCGACAATACTCTCAAAATCCTGCGGCCGCCATTTTAACGCAAAAACAGTATAAGCCATTAAGTATAATAATTGTTATTTCTTATCTATCTGGATTTGTTGGACCTTTACCCCTTTTTCCGCCAAATAATCAAAGGCCCGTTTAATTTCTTCCTGCTGGCCTTCTACTGTAAGGATTGACCATCCCGCGTCCATGGAAAAAGAAGCCTCGATAATATTTAAGTTAATTTCAAATTTCTTGCAGAGGTAACAAATTATGGATTCATCCTGCAGGGCGCCCGGGAAAGTCAAACCAATGGATATTATCATTTTCTACGCTCCTTAAGGAATTCTTCGGAGAGGCTGGGATACAAAAGTTTTTGTGCTTAAAATACCCCTTTTACCACCAAAAACACCACCAGAATCCTCTCCTATTATCGTAATCATATCATTATATCCTTGTCAGTTCAAGCACTTTTGCCAATCCGTCATTTGTACTATGGCTATAGAAAGCAATTACCACTTGAGGATCCTTATTGCCCGATATCGCCATAGCATCTATTATAGGAACGTTGTTCTTACCACATTCAACCCAAAACCTGTGCCGGAAATAATGACTGGTTATTTTTGTTCCGGTTATTTTTTCGCTGACAGCCTTTAAGTATTCAGAAATCCTACGTTGATTAAATTTCTTGCCTCGTTGAGTAAGAAATAAATAAGGGGTTTTGTGTTTAGAGGCATCCTTATAAGCCTGGTTGATAAAAATTTCTAACTCAGAATCTAACTTCCCTAAAGGAGCGTATTCATCGGTTTTTGTAGTCTCTGCACGTATATTGATCTTAATCGGCTTAATCCCATCCCAAACCACATCCCTTCGCTCAATAAGCGTGGTTTCTTCAACTCTTCTGCCGGTGCGCTTCATAAAGTAAATAGGCCTGTAATAATCTGGCTTATCCTGTTTTATAAAAGCTAACAACTCGTTAATTTTTGTATTAGTAATTTCGGGATATTGTTTCTTATTTGCCTTGGGCTTCTTGATATGTTCAGCTATATCCTTGATTATTTTCTCGCTACAAAACCCAAGTTTATACATACGCTTCATAATCGCCTTAACCCAGATAAGCTCTCCACGTAACCCCTTTGGCCTACCTAACTCGTTAGAGTAATAATTTTTGTATTGCTCAAAGAATGCTAAGGTCAACTGACCCGGATTTCGTATATAAGTGAATTTCGCTGCTCGAAAATCTCCAAACATCCGCCAGAAAATCTTTTGATAGCGAAGATAGGTCTTTTTAGGCAGTCCGGACAACCCTTCCCTTATGCCCTGCCAAACTTTAGAGAAATCAGCTGTCAGACGCAACCTCTCTTCTTCGGGAGTCTCTAATTCCTTTATCTTCTTGGCTATCAATTCTGCCCTTATGTTATGGGCATCTTGCATAGAGTTTGCTTCCACAGTCTCCCAGTATCGCTTTCCGCCCTTACTCAGCCGAAAGTTTACCTGGTAATTTCCTGCTTTAGTTTCTTTTACGCCGCTATATCTTTTCATTTAGTTCTTCTGCGCCTCAAACCACTTCCAAAACTCAGGAGCTCGAGATAATAATCTTTTGCCATGCTTGTTCAAAGGGCAGCCGGTCCTTTCTTTCCAGCGTTTGCTATGAATAGTGTTTGGCCTTATATGCAATATGCTTGCTATATCTTCAACCGTAAAAATTTCTTTGTCCATCTCTAATCTCCTATCCATTAGGAAAGATATCCGGAAATACCTCTTTTGGCTCTGCCTCTAAGATCTTTGCGATATCTACCGCCTGTTCAATATGCGGCTGGCTCCTTCCTGTTTCCCAAAAAGTGATAACCCTTTCTTTGACGCCTAACCTTCTTGCCAATTCTAACTGTGTAAGGCCGGCTTTTATTCTGTGCAGCTTTAAATTATGGGCTACCTTTAACATGCTTTTCACCTCCCCAAGAATAATGTTTTATCAATTCTCGATGTTTCCATATCAATAACTAACTATTAGTTAGTATAACAAACATTCTTCTTTTGTCAAGAAAAAAAATAACTTGCAGTTAGTTAGTTTTTAATTATAATAAAGGTATGGAGAACCTTGGCGCAGCAATTAGAAAAAGGCGCGAAAAACTTGGTTTGAAAGTGTATGAACTGGCCGACGCAGTTGACGTTGATCCTGTCTATATAACCCGCATTGAGAAACACGGCAAACTCCCCTCCCCTCTTATAATGGAAAAGATCTCCAAGGCGCTTTCTGACGAAGAATTATTCAAAGTGTATCTTAAAATGAAATATCCAATGGTTTACGATAGGATAAAACCGCTAGATACTTTTTTAGATGTTGAAATAGAGAAAATTATGGAAGAGATGGGAAAAAAGGATATCACCTCCGAGGAAGCAAAAAAACTGGAGTGGCGTATAGCAAGATTTGAAACTTTAACGAAGAAAGCAAAAATCAAACTGCAAAAATTGACAAAAAAGTTAGAAGAAATAGAACGGATCTAATGCCC
>JAQUSM010000073.1 GCA_028715095.1 Candidatus Omnitrophota bacterium | reverse complement strand
ACGATAATCTCGGTTTTCCTGGGAGCGATTTTGGCTAAATTTATCAGGCCGGAGCTGATCCGCTATATCGGCGCGTCTTTGTTCATTATCATCGGGTTCTTAATGCTTTTTAAAGTAATTTAGATATCCGGGGTATTTTTGTTGAGAGACTATCTCTATAATTTAGTTACCGGTAAAATAAAAGGGCCTCAAGCTGCATTTTTAAGGGGCCTGCTGTTTGTTTTTTCTTTGATTTATGGTTTAGTTGTGGGCATCCTGGTTATTTTTTACAGGCTGCATCCGGCGCGCCTTAATTGCAAGGTGATCAGCGTAGGTAATATTACTCTGGGGGGCACAGGTAAGACCGCTCTTGTGGAATACCTGGCTGCTAAACTCAATCAGAGAGGTAATAAAATAGCGGTGCTTAGCCGGGGCTACAAAAGAGACGCAAGGCTTCCGGGTATGCAAGGCATGGGTGATGAGCCTGAGATGCTGCAAAGAAAACTTCCTCAAGTCCCCGTGCTTGTAGATAAAAACAGGTTGAGAGCAGCATTCAGGGCAATTAAAGATTACGCCGCGGATACATTGATTCTGGATGACGGCATGCAGCAATGGAAGATATTTAAAGATTTAGAACTTGTTACTATCAATGCCCAAGACCCTTTCAGCAATTTGCGCTTGCTTCCCGCTGGTTTTTTACGCGGGCCGCTGGGAGGATTATCCCGTTCGGATATTTTTGTCTTGACCCAGGTTAATCCGGGCCAGGATACCTCAGGCATCTCCGCTAGATTAAAACAGCTTAATCCCCGGGCACTGATTGTTGAACCAACCCATAAGGCGGAGAGTTTTAGCAATCTCGATAAACCTGCCGAAATCTTAAGGACAGATAGTTTTCAAGGAAAATCTGCGGTAATCTTTTCAGGAATAGGCAGCCCGCAGCTCTTTGAGAATACGGTTAGCTCGCTGGGAGTTAAGATTGCCCAGGCTTTAAGGTTTGCCGACCATCATGATTATACGCAGGCAGATTTAGACGGTATTATTGAATGCGCCAGGACCAGGAATCTGGATACGATTATTACGACTGAAAAGGACGCCGTAAAGATTGCCAGGTTAAAATTTGATCAGGCGCGTATATTCTCTTTGAATATTAAACTTGATATAACTAAGAATGAAGCAGAATTTGATCGCCGATTACTTAAGCTGTTTTCTCTTTAAGGCCAGCAGCTTCTTTTCTTCTTTCCTGCCTTTAAATGCAAGCCTGTTTTTAGGCAGGAGGCTGGGGGATCTTATTTATTTTTTTGATGCTAAGCACCGTGCGGTCGCTTACGCAAATATCAGAAAGGCAGTTGCGAAAAATAATGATTTTCAGCTGGCATCAAGGCTTACCCGCAGGGCTTACCAGGCTTTCGGCCAGAACCTTATAGAAATTTCTTTTATCCCGCGCATAAATAAGCGATATCTTGAGAAATATATCCATATTGAGAACAGGCATTTTATTGATGAAGCTTTTAAGAGGGGCAAAGGCGTAATTTTCCTGGCCACACACGAAGGGAGCTGGGAGCTTTCCAATATTATCTGCGCGAATCTGGGGTTTCCTTTTATGCTCTTTGTGCGCCAGCAGGGTTTTCCGCGGTTAAACGCCCTGCTTAATTCTTACCGGGTTAAACAGGGCGCAAAACTTATCCATAAAGAAACCGGGATGCGCCAATTGATTGAGGCGCTTAAGGGCAATCAATCGATCGGCTTGACTGCGGATCAGGGAGGCAAAAACGGAGAGATCGTAAAATTCTTTGGCAAAGCCGCCTCTATGTCAACCGGCGCGGTAAAGCTGGCATTGAAGTATGACTGTTCCATAATCCCTGTTTTTTATACGCGCATAAAAGGGCCTTATACAAAAGTTATCCTGGACCAGGTTTATACGGTAACTAAAAGCGGCAATACCGAAAAAGACCTGCTGGACAACCTGCAGAGGCTGGTTAATATTTATGAAAAATATATCCGGCAATATCCTTATGAGTACCTCTGGACTTATAAGATTTGGAAATACGGTAAAGAAAAAGAGGTCCTAATCATTTCCGACGGTAAGGCCGGGCATCTGCATCAGTCTGAAAGCGTAGCTAAATTGATTAACCGGCAATCAAGCGTTCCGGGAATAAAGACCACTCTTTCTATACGCCAGGTAAAGTTCCGCAGTAACCTGAGAAGGTTTATATTAAATTGCCTGGTTAATCTTAGCGGTAAGCATAGATACCATTTTTGCCTGCGGTATCTGCGTCATGCCCTTACCGGGGAAAGCTGGCAGGGTTTAATCGGCCTTAATCTTGACATTGTTATTTCTGCCGGAGATAAATTGAGCGCGGTAAATTATATACTGGCTAAGCTTAACCAGGCTAAATCTATTGTTGTGATGCGTCCGGCAAACCTGGGCTTGAAAAGGTTTGATCTGGCGATTATTCCCGCGCATGATATTTCAGGCGGAAGGGCCCTGTCTTCTAAAAATGTGGTGGTAACTGAAGGGGCGCTTAACTTAGTTGACGCGGATTATTTAAAAGAAAGGTCAGCCAGGTTGCAGCAATCTGATTTTCTAAAGGGGCCTTTATTAAAACCCTGCATTGGTATCTTAATCGGAGGCAACAGCAGGAAGTTTTCAATCAGCCGGCAGGCAATAATAGAGTTGGCAGACCAAATCAAGAAATCCGCCGAAGAGCTGGATGCGGATATCCTGGTTTCAACCTCCCGCCGTACGCCGCCTGAGGCGGAGCAAGCGATTAAAAATGAATTCGGAGCTTATGAGCGCTGCAAGCTTTTGATTATCGCTAATGAAAGAAATCACCCTGATGCCGTAGGCGGCATACTGGGGTTAAGCAGGGTAATTATCTGTTCTCCGGAAAGCATCTCAATGATCTCTGAAGCGGTTATGGCAGGAAAATATGTTCTGGTATTTCAGGCTTGCGGGCTTAGCAGGAAACATCAGCGCTTCCTGGAAAACTATGAAAGTAAAAGGTATATATATTTTAAAGAAACTAAAGAGTTCTTTAGCTCCATTGAAGAAATATGGCGGATTCATCCCGAGGTGAGATTGCCGGAGGATAACTTAAAAGTAAGCGCAGCGTTAGATAGAATACTATGAAAGTACTTCAAATATTACCGGAGCTTAATGTCGGAGGGGTTGAAACCGGAACCCTGGATTTATCTAAATATCTGGTGCGCCTGGGGCATAAGGTAGTCGTGGTTTCCGCCGGAGGGTCCTTGGTCAAAGAGCTTGAGGCCAGCGGCGCAAAGCATTACACATTGGCAGTGCATAAGAAATCTATTTTATCGATATATAAATTAATTCCTCTTTTGGCTGAAATAATCAAGCGGGAGGAGATTGATGTTGTGCACGCCCGTTCGCGCGTACCGGCATGGATTGCTTATTTTGCCTGCCGCAGGACTAAAGCCGTATTTATAACTACTTGTCACGGCTACTACAAAAAACATTTCTTCAGCCTGGTAATGGGCTGGGCCAAGAGGGTGATTGTTTTAAGTAACGTGATTGCCCGGCATATGATTGAGGATTTCGCGGTGCCCCACGAACGGATCAGGCTTGTCCCGCGCAGCGTGGATCTGGAAAGATTCAAATACCTTGATCCCAAGTCAAAGAGAAAAGATGAATTTAACGTAGGCATCATCGGCAGGATCACTCCTTTAAAAGGGCACTTGCATTTTATTAAGGCTATGGCGCGGATCTCCCGGAGTGTTCCGCGTTTAAAAATCTGGATAGTCGGCGATGCCCCGGCGTCAAAAGAGGCATATAAAGAAGAGGTCCAGGTGCTGGTGCGCCGGCTGGGACTCTGGCATTGCACGGAATTTTTAGGGACACAGAGGGATATCCCCGGAATATTGGCGCATTTGGACCTGGTAGTCTTAGCTACGACAACCCACGAAGCGTTTGGCCGGGTGGTCGTTGAAGCCCAGGCAAGCGGGGTACCGGTAGTGGCTACTAAAGTAGGCGGGGTGATTGATATTATTGAAGACGGTAAAAACGGCCTGTTAGTGCCTCCGGCAGATCATAAAAGTATGGCGGATGCCGTACTGCGTATTTTTGAAGATACGCAGTTAGCGCAGAGTTTGGCGGAAAATGCTTATATAAAGATTAAGGAAAAATATACGGTAGAGTTGATGGTCAAGAATACCCTTGATGTTTATCGCGACGCTTTAAGTAATTTCAAGATCCTGGTAATCAAATTGAGTTCCCTGGGAGATATAATTCTTTCTACCGCGGCCTTAAGAGCTCTCTGGCAGAAGTTTTCCCAGGATAATTACAAGATAAGCTTTTTGACCGGCGAGGAGTCAAAAGACGTCCTCTTGAGAAGCCCTTATGTTGATGAGCTTATGGTCTGCGATCTAAAAAATAACGATAAGGGGCTAAGGGGATTATGGGGCATCGGCAGCGCTTTAAGGAAGAAGAATTTTGACATAGTCATAGACTTGCAGAATAACCGGGCCAGCCATATACTTTCTTATCTAAGCGGCTGCGTTAATTGTTATGGTTATGACAACGGGAAGTTTTCTTTCCTGCTCCGGCATCGCATTAAAGACGATAAACCCCCTATTGATCCGGTAACGCATCAGTTCAGAATATTAAAAATGCTCGGTATCGATCTTTTGGACAATTCGCTTGAGCTTTGGCCGTCTGCCGATGATATAAAACATATGGAGGAGCTTTTAAATGCCCAATGGTTAAGCCAGGCGCAGAAAATAGTAGGGATCAATATCAGCGCATCCAAGAGGTGGAGCACCAAGCTTTGGCCGCAACAAAACATGATACGGCTTTGTGAAGAGCTGGGATTGCGCGATATCCGCGTAGTGATTACAGGTACAGCCCAGGATTTAGCTTACGCCGAACTGCTTGTAAGTTCACTGAAAGGCGCCAAGATTATTAATGCCTGCGGCAAAACCACCGTAAATGAGCTGGCGGCTCTGATCAAGAAATGCCATGTATTTATTTCAGCGGATTCTTCACCTTTGCATATTGCCTCCGCAATGGGGACTCCTTTTATCGCGCTTTTCGGGCCTACTGACAGCCGCCGGCACCTGCCGCCGGGAAAAAACTGCATTGTGATTAATAAGGATTTAGATTGCAGCCCCTGTTATAAAACTAAATGCCGGAGTAAGCGTTGTATGGGGCAGATTACTCCTGAGGAAGTACTTGCGGCCATAGATAAATTAATCAAGTGAATATACTATTTCTAGCCAATCATCTTAATGTGGGGGGGATCTCCAGCTATCTGTTTACCCTGGCGGAGGGGCTTAAGCAGAATGGCCATAATGTTTATGTGGCTTCAGGCGGCGGTGAGCTTGTGGAAAAATTCTCGGCAGCAGGCATAAAACATATAAATGCCCCCTTAAGGACAAAAAAAGAAATCAGCCCCAAGATTATCTTTAGTTTTTTTAAGCTCAAGAAAGCAATCAGGGAATATAATATTGATTTGGTGCATTCCAATAGCCGGACTACCCAGGTTTTAGGGAGTTTGTTGAGCCGTTATTCGGCTAAGCCGCATATTTTTACCTGCCATGGTTTCTTTAAGCCGAAATTATCGCGCAGGATGTTTCCCTGCTGGGGGCAAGCCCTGATTGCCATAAGCGATCAGGTGAAGGAGCACCTCGTCTCTGATTTTAAGCTGGATGGGCGGAAGATTTCCGTAATCAATAACGGTATAGATGTGCAAAGCTTTGGCGACAATTCATCCCGGCAAAAGTTAAGGGATGATTTGGGCATAGGTGAAGCCCCTCTGGTCGGGATTGTCGCCCGCTTATCCGATGTTAAGGGCCACACTTATTTGCTTCAGGCCATGCAGGCAGTTATAAAGAGTTTTCCGCCGGTTAAGTTGCTTGTCGTGGGGCAGGGAAAGATGAAAGGGGCGCTGGTTAAGGAAGCGGATGATTTAGGCATTAAAAATAATATTATATTCTTGCCGCAGGCAGG
>JAQUSM010000072.1 GCA_028715095.1 Candidatus Omnitrophota bacterium | reverse complement strand
ACCGATGCGGTAGAATGGGCAAAAACAGGCAAGCAGGTAATCCTGGTGCGCGAAGAAACTAACCCGGAAGATGTTGAAGGTATGCGCGCTGCCCAGGCAATCCGTACTGCCCGCGGCGGCATGACCTCACACGCGGCATTAGTTGCCCGCGGCTGGGGTAAATGCTGTATTGTTGGATGCAGCGCCATGCATGTGGATATCGAAAAGAAATTAGTGCATGTAGCGGATAAAACACTTAAAGAAGGAGACTGGATCACCTTAAACGGCACAAAGGGCAATGTTTACGAAGGCAAACTGCCGATGATGGATGCCTCCGAAGAAAACACGATACTTTCGGAATTCCTGAGAATGTGCGATGCTGTAAGAAAATTAGGTATACGCACCAATGCCGATACTCCGGAAGATGCTCAGAAAGCACGCCAATTCGGAGCCGAAGGTATCGGGCTTTTCCGCACTGAACATATGTTCTACGGCAAAGGTTCCGATCAGCCGCTGTTCCTGCTGCGTAAAATGATTGTTTCCAATACCCTCGAGGAAAGGCAAAAAGCACTGGATGAATTGTTCCCCTTTGTGAAAAAAGACATTAAAGGAACAATTGAGGCCATGGACGGCTTTCCGGTTGTCATTCGCCTGCTTGATCCGCCGCTGCATGAATTTGTGCCGCGTGAACAGGCAAAACTTGAGCAGCTCGCCAAAGAATTGAACATCAGTATGCAGGAACTTTCCAAAAGGGCTGAAGCCTTGCATGAATCCAATCCGATGATGGGCCATCGCGGTGTGCGCCTGGGAGTTACTTATCCCGAAGTAAGCTCTATGCAGATTCGCGCTATACTGGAATCTGCCGCTGAATTGCTCAAAGAAGGCAAGCATCCTTACCCGGAGATCATGATTCCGGTTGTCTGCGATGTAAAAGAACTCGAAGATCAACTCGTTATTGCCGAAAAGATATATAAAGAGGTGCTGGCAAAATACGGGTTAAAAAAGATCAAGCATCTTTTTGGGACAATGATTGAAATTCCGCGCGCCGCATTTGTCGCGGACAAACTGGCGACTGTCGCTAAATTCTTCTCCTTCGGGACCAATGATATGACCCAGATGGGCTTTGGTTTCTCAAGAGACGACATCGGCGGTTTCCTGCCGGATTATATTAAAAAAGGTATCTTGCCGGAGGATCCGTTTCAAAGCATTGACCAGGAAGGTATCGGAGAATTAATCAAAATGGGCATTGCCCGCGGACGATCGACCAATAAAAACCTTGAGGTCGGCATCTGCGGAGAACACGGCGGGGAACCTAAATCCGTGGAATTCTGCCACAAGGTAGGCATGGATTATGTAAGCTGTTCTCCGTTTAGAGTACCGATTGCAAAATTAGCGGCAGCACAGGCTGCGTTAAAATAAACTATGGAAGCATTAAAAACGTATCTCAAAGAAGTCAGGCAAATCCCGCTTTTAACTGCCCAGCAGGAAATTGACCTGAACAAAAAGATCCGCCGCGGGGATGAAATGGCGCGCAAGGAAATGATCCGCGCAAACCTGCGCCTGGTGATCAATATCGCCAAAAGATATATGCGCCTGGGGACCCCATTCTTGGATTTGATAGAAGAGGGCAACCTCGGTTTAATGAAAGCGGTAGAGAAATTTGATCATCGCAAGGGATTCCGTTTTTCAACTTATGCCGCCTGGTGGATTAAACAGGGGATTACCCGCTCCATCAGCGAACAAGGCAAGATGATCCGCGTGCCGGTATATATGAACGACCTGATCACCAAGTGGAAGAAGTGCAGGGAGCGATTAAGCCAAAAACTAAAACGTGTTCCCAGCGATACCGAAATTGCCAAAAAATTAAAACTTTCTCCCGAGAAAACAGGGAAGATTAATTTTTGGATGTCCAGCACCACATCCTCGCTTGAAGCCCCCATTGGCGAAGACAATGATAACCAGATATCGGAATTAGTAGAAGACAAGAGCACCGCTCCCCCGGACGCCGAAATCGAACATTTCCTTGACCGGGAAAGAGTCGATAATCTCCTGGAGGTTATGTCTGAGCGCGAACGGGAAATCCTGGACCTGCGCTTCGGCTTAAGCCACACCAAACCGCAGACACTGGCGGAGGTTGCCAAAAAAATGGGCGTTTCGCGTGAGAGGATCCGCCAGATCGAAGAGGCAGCCTTAAGAAAATTAAAGAAATTCGTCATCGGACAGGAGAAGGAACTATGAAAAACAACTGCTTATTGGAAAAATCTATAAGGAATATTCCCGATTTCCCCAAGCCCGGGATCCTTTTCCGCGATGTAACTACTTTGATCCAGAATAAAACCGCGTTTAAGAAATCAATTGATTTACTGGCCAAGAAATATAAAGGCAGGAAGATTGATAAAATAGTCGGGGTGGAGGCGAGGGGTTTTATCTTTGGCGCGGCCTTAGCGCATAAAATCGGCGCCGGATTCGTACCTGTGCGTAAAAAAGGCAAGCTGCCCTATAAGACTATTTCTGCAACCTATGAGCTTGAATATGGCACAGACACCTTAGAGATCCATAAAGACGCCATAACTAATGGTGAAAAAGTTTTAATTATCGATGACCTTTTAGCTACCGGCGGTACAGTAAAAGCAGTGGTTGACCTGATAACACAACTGCGCGGAAAGATAGTAGGAATAGGGTTTGTCATCGAGCTGGTTGATTTGCATGGCAGGGATAAATTAAAAGAATACCCGATATATTCCCTGGTTAAGTTCCGGGGAGAGTAAATCTGCCCCTGTAGCTCATAAGGATAGAGCAGCAGTTTCCTAAACTGCGTGCGGCAGGTTCGATTCCTGCCAGGGGCACTAAATATTATGTACGATTATAATTTACATGCGCATACATTTTTAAGCGACGGTGAGCTGCTTCCCTCTGAAGTCGCCGTACGCTATCAAGCCAAAGGTTATAAAGTAATCGCCATAACCGACCACGCTGATTACAGCAATATCAAACAGGCTGCCAAAGCGATTGTTGAATTCTGCAAACGCTGGCCTAAAAACTCCCAAATTAAGGTATTGCCGGGGATTGAACTAACCCATCTTCCTCCGGAACAATTTAAACCTCTAGCCGGCTTAGCCAGAAAAGAGGGGATCAAAATTATTATTGCCCACGGAGAAACTCCTGTTGAGCCTGTGGCAAAAAACACCAACCATTTGGCCTTAATGGCAGACATAGATATCCTGGCGCATCCCGGGCTGATCTCTGATGAAGACGCGAAGCTTGCCAAAGACCGCGGGATATTCCTTGAAATTACCAGCCGTCGCGGCCACAGCCGGACTAATGCCCATGTAATCAAACAGGCCAGAAAATCAGGAGCAAAATTGATTTTAAATAATGACAGCCATGCCCCGGAAGATATTATTTCACCGGCTGAATTAACCAGGGTAGGGTTGGATTCAGGTTTATCCCAAAAGGAAATTGACAAAATTTATAAAGATGTTAAAAAATTAATAACTACAAAAACCTGCCGGCAGGCAGGGAGGGAGGAAAGATGAAAACTGCAAGGTTGTTTTTTCTGCTTATTTCCTGCTGTCTGTTAGCTGCTGTTCTTCCGGGTTGTTCAACCCTCTCAAGCAGCAGTGGCTCCAAATCCATTAATCCCGATCTGCTTGAACCTCAGGCAATCCTTAAATTCAGCGATGTGCCGGTTCCTGTCGGCTTAAAAAGCCTGCCCACGCAGTCATACTCTTTTGAAAGTTCCGGAGTGCGCGTAGGCGTATTAAAATACCAGGGTAAGGTTAACCCTGATCAGGTGGTTAACTTTTATAAAGAACAGATGGCTATGTATAATTGGAACCTGGTAAACATTGTTGAATACGGCCAAAGGCTTTTAAACTTTGAAAGAGAAAATGAGACCTGTATTATCACCATGGAGCCGAAGGGAAGCACTGTTATTTTAACTATTTCATTGGGCCCCAAATCACAGGCCGCGGCTAAAAAAGCCAAATCTCCGGTAAAATAAACGGGGTAAAAAACTCTTGACAATTAAAGAGTTATAGGTAAAATAATCTTTAAGTAACTCGGAGAAATTATCCTAGGCAATAAAATTTATTGGCCTAGTTAACTATATAAAAAACAGTTAACAAAAAAGGAGGAGTAAAAAAATGGGTAAACGCTTGATTTTAGTATTAGCGCTTGCTTTGCTAGTCGGACTGACATTCAGCGCCGCCTACGCCGAAGTACAGAATGTAAAAGTGAGTGGAGACATTATCGCAAGTGGAGTCGCCAGAGAGCACTTTAATTTGCAAAGTGGAGCAGCAGGGGACAAAAAGAATATTGATCAATCTTTCTTTATGACCCAAACCAGAGTACGCATTGATGCGGATCTTACTGACAATGTCATGGCTACCGTAAGACTGATCAATGAAAGAGTCTGGAATGGCCAGAATGACAGCTCTTCTAGCGGCAATATTGATCTTGACCTAGCCTATGTTACTTTAAAAGAATTCTTGTATTCTCCTCTAACATTGACTATTGGTCGCCAGGAAATTCGCTTTGGCAACGGATTGATTATTGGCAACGCAAAAGTACCTGCTACCGGGATTGTAAACATACCCACGGATTTAACGGAAAGAAAGGCTTTTGATGCCATTCGCGCAACCCTTGATTATGATCCTTTGGTTGTGGACATAATTTATGCTAAAATTAATGAACAGGATACTACAAGAAATAATGATACTGATTTAGCCGGTGTTAATGCTACCTATGCATTAAACAAAAATACCAATGTGTCAGCTTATTATTTCTTAAAAAGCGATAACAATAACGGAACATCTGCCAGCAAAGGCAAAGCTGATAAAGTTAACACTATCGGCGCCTTAGTTTCAAGCAGCCCGATTGAAAACCTTCTTTTATCTTTAGAAGGCGCATATCAGTTTGGCAAAGTTGATGGTGCCACTGCTCCTGCAAGTAATTATAATAGCCGCAGCGCATATGCTATTCAGGCAATGGCTGATTATACCTTTGCTAAAGTTAAAATGACTCCTAAAGTTGGAGCCAGCTATACTTATTTATCAGGGGACAAGAGCGGCACAGCAAGCGGTCAATCCAGCTGGGATTCAATGTATTATGACCAGAAACTTGGCAATATCGCTTATGCGCTTTTAGCTTTCACTGATCTAAGCGTATATAATTTAAGAGCCAGCTGCAAACCAGTTGAAGATGTTACGCTCTCGATGTTATACGGCTATTTTGACATGGCCAAGAAAAAAGATGGTAGCTGGAACTACACCAGCGCATTCACTTATGACGGCACTAATCGTTACTTCTCTAATGCTAACCTTAGAGCTGGCAAAGGCCATCTTGGTGATGAGATCGATGTCACAGCCACATATGACTACACTGAAGATGTGCAGTTCGGATTAACTGGCGGTATATTCCTGCCTGGAAAAGCGTGGGATGTTGAAAAACAAAACGCTACTCAGTTAATCGGTTCAATGAAAGTTACATTCTAATACAGCTTATGTAGAAATACTAAACCCTCGGGGGATGCAAATCTCCCGAGGGTTTTTTAATAATTAAATTTATGCTAAACCTCGCCTTTATCTTTCATATGCACCAACCGTACTACAAGAACCTCTTGACGCAGGAGAGCAACTTGCCCTGGGTCAGGCTGCACGGGGTCAAGGATTACCTGGATATGGTGCAGATTCTGGAAAAGTTTCCAAAGATCAAGCAAACCTTTAATGTAGTGCCGTCTTTGTTTGAACAGGTAGAGGACTATAATAACGGCCTGGTTAAAGACAAATTCAGCGAGCTGACCAAGAAACCCGCCTCTGAACTGACTAAACACGATAAAGATTTCATCCTGCAGAATTTTTTCTCCATAAACAGAGAGAGAGTCATCGCAACTTTCCCCCGCTATTATGAGCTTTACCTTAAAAAACAACGTAATACGGAAGTTTCAACCCAGGATTATCTTGACCTGCAGCTTTACTTTAACTTAGCCTGGATCGACCC
>JAQUSM010000071.1 GCA_028715095.1 Candidatus Omnitrophota bacterium | reverse complement strand
GCAGAGCTTCGTGCCAAGACAGATGAATTCAGGGGGCATTTAAGCGGTAAATCTGAACAAATTTCCCAGGACCTGGTTTCCCTGCAGCAAGCCATGCTTTCAGTGGCTATGCCGGAGGAAAAGGAGAAACTAAAAGAAAAGCTTAAAGTAAGCCGGAACAGGATTTTCGCCGACATATTGCCTGAGGCTTTTGCCGTAGTCAGAGAGGCGTCTAAGCGCACAATAGGTTTAAGGCATTTTGATGTGCAGATTGCCGGGGGTATTATACTGCATGAGGGCAGGATCGCGGAGATGTCCACGGGAGAAGGAAAGACCCTGGTTGCCACATTGGCAGCGTATCTGAATGCTTTGTTAGGCAAGGGAGTCCATATCGTTACGGTCAATGATTATCTTGCCCGGCGCGACCGCGACTGGATGGGGCCGATTTATGAGTTCTTAGGGCTATCCGTAGGCACTATCCAGCATGATATGTCCGACGAGGAAAGAAAGATTGCTTACTCCTGCGATATAACGTATGGCACAAACAATGAGTTTGGTTTTGATTATCTGCGCGATAATATGAAATATTCTGTCGCAGAACTGGTGCAGAGGCCTTTTTATTATGCCATTGTGGATGAAGTCGATTCGATATTGATCGATGAGGCGCGCACCCCGTTAATCATCTCCGGACCCGCGGAGGAATCTACAGATAAATATTATACCGCTAAGAAAATAGTCGAAGGATTAAACGGGCGCCGGGTTACGGAGAAAGACGAGATTGACGCTAAATATAAAGGGGTGGATTTAGGCAAAGGTTTTGATTATGTAGCGGATGAAAAGGCGCAGACCGTCGCCCTTACCGAAGAAGGGGAGTTTAAGGCCGCTAAACTCTGGGGTATCGACACCTTGCATACTTTAGAAACAATCGAATACCGCCATCATACGATCCAGGCTTTACGGGCAAAAGAGTTTTTTCAGCGCGACGTGGATTATGTAGTTAAGGACGGCGCGGTGATCATTGTGGATGAATTTACCGGCAGGCTTATGCCGGGAAGGCGCTGGTCAGACGGATTGCATCAGGCTGTTGAGTCTAAGGAGGGGTTAAAAATCGAGCGGGAAAATCAGACTCTGGCTACGATTACCTTCCAGAATTATTTTCGTATGTATGAAAAGTTAGCGGGGATGACCGGAACTGCTTTTACCGAAGCTAACGAATTCAAGAATATTTATCAACTGGACGTGGTTGTTTTGCCTACAAATAAACCCCTGCTGCGTAAGAATTATCCCGACCGTATTTATAAAACCGAAAAAGAAAAGTTTGCTGCCGTAGTTGAGGAGATAGCCCAGCTATATAATTCGGGTAAGCCGGTATTGGTTGGGACAATTACCATCGATAAATCTGAAAATCTTTCCGAGATGCTTAAGCGCCGGGGCGTACCGCACCAGGTCTTAAACGCCAAATATCATGAGCTGGAGGCACAGATTATCGCCCAGGCCGGCAGGTACAAAGGAGTAACTATCGCCACGAATATGGCGGGCCGCGGAACAGATATTCTTTTGGGAGGCAACCCCGAATTTATCGCCAAGAATGTGGCTAAGCAGAAATTGGACCCAGCAGACCCAAATTACCTTAATGAATATAAAGCAATCTTTGAACGGTATAAGTCAGAGACTGCATTAGAACATGATAAAGTAGCCGAGTTAGGAGGCCTGCATGTTTTAGGCACAGAGCGCCACGAAGCCAGGCGTATTGACAACCAGCTGCGCGGAAGAAGCGGCCGCCAGGGAGATCCCGGTTCTTCGCGTTTTTACGTATCATTAAAGGATGATCTTATGCGTTTATTTGGCTCAGACAGGATCATCGGGTTGATGGATAAATTAGGTTTGGAAGAAGGCCAGGTTATCGAGCATCCCTGGGTTACCGGTTCCATCGAGATTGCCCAGCGCCGGGTAGAGCAGCATAATTTTGAGATTCGCAAGCAGCTCTTGGAATATGATAATGTAATGAATAAGCAGCGGGAGATTATCTATGGTCAACGCAAGCAAATTCTGGAAGGCTTCTCTCTCAAAGAGAATATTGCCGGCATTATCCATAAGCTTGTCGGTGAGTACCTGCAAGTTTATAATCAGCCGGACTCCTCCGGCATTGACACCACAGGTTTAATCAGCTCCATGGTTTTGAAGTTTGGCCTGGAGCTTAACCCGCAAGAATTTGCCGGGCAGGCTGATCAGGGGGTTAGAGATAAATTATCTGCGCAGCTACTTGAAGCTTACGAAGCTAAAGAGAAATCGATTACTCCTGAACTGATGCGTAATTTAGAAGGCATGGTCTTCCTGCAGATCATAGATAGTAAATGGAAGGACCATCTCTATGCTATGGATAGCCTGCGCGAAGGCATAGGCCTGCGCGCCTATGGGCAGCGGGATCCTTTGATCGAATATAAACGCGAGGCTTTTGAAATGTTCAGCCAGATGATCGGCGGTATCGAAGAAGAGGCCGTAGAAACTATTTTTAAATTGCAGCCTGCTAAACCGGATAGGTTCCGCGGAGTTTTCAGCTCTTTGTCTAAAGAACTCTCCCATCCGGAATCAGTTAAATTCCAGGCTTCTGCTGCGCAAGAAGATTTTTCAGAACCAGCGATTGCTCCAATTAAACAAACAACCGCACCTAAGCCTGTACAATCCCACCAGCCTAAGGTGGGACGTAATGACCCATGTCCTTGCGGTTCAGGAAAAAAATATAAGAAGTGTTGTGCAAAATGAGCCAGGTAATCCTGCCTATCTTAGCCGCCTGTTTATTATCTCTTTCCTTCTCCAGTTTTAACCTTTGGCTGTTTGCCTGGTTTGGTTTTGTCCCCTTGCTTCTTTCGCTAGAGAAAAAATCTTTTCTCCAATCATTTATCATCGGCTATCTTTGCGGGATTATTTTCTGGAGCCTGACTATATATTGGCTTATCCATGTTACCCTTCTCGGCCAGGTAATTTTAATTTTATATCTGGCTGTCTACTTTGGGGTTTTTGCCTGCGCAGTTTATTTGTCCCGCTCTCTTCCCCGGGGAGTTTTTCTGTTTTTTGTGCCAAGCACCTGGGTATTGCTGGAATATGTACGCAGTTATTTGTTTACGGGTTTTCCCTGGGCGCAAGTAGGGTTTTCACAATACAGAAATTTACCGGTTATCCAGATTGCCGATATTACCGGTTCATGGGGAGTATCATTTTCTGTGGTGTTGTTTAATGTTGTATTTTATTTAGCCTTACGTAAGCGCCTGAAAGCAAAGATTTTTTTAATTTACGCCTGCATATTGTTTTTATGCTTAACGTACGGTTTCTACAGCTTGAATTATAAAACCAGCCGGCATTCTGATAAGGAGTTACTTAAGGTCTCTGTAGTCCAGGGGAATATCCCCCAAGATTTAAAATGGGATAAAGAGGCAGCCTCCGGTATATTGAATAGCTATATAGAATTAACTAAATCCGCTGCCAGAGATAATCCCGGTTTAATTATTTGGCCGGAGGCATCTGTTCCGGCTCTTTGGACAGAGGATATGCCTGATGCGCAATTTAACCAGGTTTTTTCCTTAGCCGCCCAGCTAAAAATTAATTTGTTGGTAGGGGCGGTTTCGCGCTCTGGCCAGGCCTATTTTAACAGCGCCTTATTCATTAATAATATTGGCAAGCCGCAGAAAACCTATAATAAACTTCATCTGGTTCCGTTCGGAGAGTATGTGCCGTTTAAAAACACCTTTCCTTTCTTGCAGACGATTGCGCCTATCGGAGACATCGAACCGGGTAAAGAGCATACTATATTCGGTCAGCCTGCCGATTTCTCCGTGCTCATTTGCTTTGAGGATTTATTCCCGGAATTGTCCCGGGAATTTATAAAGAAAGGAGCAAGGTTTCTGGTAAATATTACTAATGATGCCTGGTATAAAGAAGGCAGCGCGCCTTATCAGCATTTTGCAGCTTCTGTTTTCAGGGCGGTTGAAAATCGTGTTTATCTGGTCAGGGCAGCTAATACAGGGATATCCGGTTTTATCGACCCGTTTGGCAGGCTTTCTTCAATAGTGCGGGATGCCGCGGGAAAAGAAATCTTCGTCAAAGGTTATAGCAGCCAGAATATTTGTTTAGCGCAAGCCAGGCGGACATTCTATAACCGCTATGGCGATTTTTTTATCATTTTATGCCTGCTGCTTGACAGCTGTGTTATAATATTTCTTTTAAGGAAAAGATGAAGAGAATCCTGGCGATTATTTCAATAATAGTATTGGTTTATACGTTCGTGGGCCTGGCTTCTGTGGATAAGCGATATTTTATCTGCCCTATTGATTACAAGGGTGATATCCTTATCCGCAACGATAACCACGGCAGCGGGCTGTTTGCTTCAAACCGTTCCGGAAGCAGGGTCCATAAAGGTATTGACCTTTTGGCGGATGTGGGGGTTGCTGTTTCTGCCGCTAAAAGCGGCAGGGTGCTTAGCGCCACCCAGAACCATGGAATGGGAAAGTATGTAATTATCCGGCATGCAGGTAATTACATTACTATCTATGGGCATCTTTCGGAGATTCTTGTGCGTAAAAATGATTATGTGCGCCAGTGTCAGGTTATCGGAAGAGTGGGTAAAACCGGAAACGCCAGGGCCCGCGACATGCTTCCGCATTTACATTTTGAAATCAGAAAGAAAGGCCTCCCCCAAGACCCTCTTGAGTATATCTAATCTTCCTGGGGTTCCATGTGCACTACTACATCAGTTATGCCGGGTATGGCAGATTTGATTGCTTCTTCAATGCGGTAGCTTATCTGGTGGGCGTCATCGATATGCATGTTATGGTTAACCTGGACATGTAAATCAATATAAATATCGTCAATCCTTCCGCGGCTGCGTATCTTATGGCAGGCGCGCACTCCCTTTGTTTTTAACACAATATCCATAATTTTTGCGTCATCCAGAAAAACAGCCGTGTCACAAAGCACGTCGGAGCTCTCTTTGGCAATTTCAAAAGCAGCAAAGCCGATAAACAATGATATAAGGATAGTGATGATCGGGTCGACTAAAGGAAACCCCAGCTTTATCGCGATAAGCGAGACGATTACTGAAAAAGAAGTGATGACGTCTGCGCGTGTATGCATAGAATCAGAAACCAGGATATCGCTTTTTAACTCTTCGCCTTTTTTATGCTCATAACGCATTACCCAGATATTAACCGCTAACGTAATGACCATGATTACAAAGCTTGTTATATCTACTTCAGGCAAGATTGGCCGCATCAGGCGGCTCCATCCCTGTTTAATTAAATTGAATGAGAGAATAAAAAGCATGGCGGAGATTACCAGGGAGAACAGTGTCTCATATTTCTTGTGTCCATAGGGGTGGTCTTTGTCTACCGGTTGGCAGGCGAAGTGGATACCCAGTAACCCGATAATATTGGATGTGCCGTCTGAAAGCGAATGGAATCCGTCTGCGGCCATGCTTGAACAACGGCTGCTTAAACCGTAAATGATTTTAGCCAGGGCGACCAGCCAGTTTAAGACGAGTATGATAAAAAGGATTTTCCTTATTTTTTGATAGTGTTGCCGGATGTCGGTTACCATAGAAGTATTGTATAACAAGTGTAAGTTTTTGCAAATTATACTTTCCTTGCCGGGCTGGGTATCGTCGAAAACCCCTGATTGCCGGCGATTGTCTTGACTAAGAATTAGCTAAATGATAGAATGCATCAATGCGTAAATACAAGATATCAACTATTTTATTGTTCCTGCTGCTTGCCGGTTGTGCCAGCATAGAAAAACCCGATCAAGCGTATTGGCCGAGGATACCTGATTTAGAGCCTTTTAAAAAAGGAGAGCGCGTGTTGATTCTATCCCCGCATCCTGATGATGAGGCAATCGCCTGTGCAGGAGTTATTCAGCGGGCGCTTGAAGCGGGCGCAAAAATAAAAATAGTTTACCTGACAAATGGCGATCATAATGAACTGGCTTTTATTGTTTATGAAAAAAGGATAACTGTCCGCCAGGGTGAGTTTGTGT
>JAQUSM010000070.1 GCA_028715095.1 Candidatus Omnitrophota bacterium | reverse complement strand
AGGGTAATCCTAAATCTTCGGCAGCTTGGCTATCCTTAACCTCAGGACCCTTAGCTTTGTGCCCCCATATTACTATGAGTTTACCTTTTCGGATCTCTTTGTTTCTTTTACAATAAAAGTATAACATATTATATGATTTTGTCAAATTCTTAAAAGGTACGTGGTACTTTCCCGCCTATTCTGCTTCCGAAAGCTTTTTCTGGATCAAATTCAGGGGATAACCCTCCCTTGCCAGTTCAGATATCTTCTGTAAACGCTCCCTTACTATGCTTTCTTCATATATGCGTTTATTACCTACTTTTGCGCTAACCGGCAGCAGGCCTATGGCAGTATAATAATTTACCGTATAATACGGCATATTGAATTTGGTTACTATTTCCTGCGCGGATATGGTTTTCTTTTCCATAGGCCTTATTATTCCGTTTATCTCTAGTAGTTACTAAAACTGCTATATATACTATATTGATAGTATTAACTATTAGTCCCTAACGTAAAGCGCTCTTCAAATTTTGAGGCTATTCCCTCGTGATCTGTGACTAATATAACGCTAACCCCTTGCTCTCTATTAAGTTTCTTAAATATCTCAATTATGCCGGAGGAATTCTCGCTATCCAGATGAGCAGTAGGCTCATCCGCTAGAATTATCCCTGGCGAGTTTACCATCCCTCTTAAAATAGCCACCCTCTGCTGTTCTCCCAAGCTGAGCTCTCCGGGCCTATGCCGCAGCCTCTCTTTTATCCCCATCTCTTTAGCCAATTCCATAATCCTATCTATCTTTTTGTTTTTATCCATATCCAGGATAACCGGAAGAGTTATATTATCAATTGCGCTTAAATTACCCAGCAGGTTAAAGGATTGGAATATAAAGCCTATTCTTTCTTTCCTAAACTTAGCAAATTCAATTGGTTTAAGGCTTGATAAATCAAACCCATCCACAGTTACCTTGCCGGATGTAGGTTTGTCCATTCCACCTATTATATTTAGCAGCGTTGACTTACCTGCTCCCGACTTACCAAACACAACTAACATACCCCTGTCTTTTATCTCAAGGTTAATATTCCCAAGGACTTTCAACTCTTTATACCGGGTTTGGAAAACTTTTGATATATTCTCTAATTTTATGGACATACAATATTGTCTTTCCTATAATCTTTTTGTAGCATCTGCCGGAGTAAGTTTTAAGATTCTTATTGTTGCGAGTAATCCGGATAAACTCTGGATTATTACAACCAATAAGATTGTTAGTAAAAAGATGTTTACAGGGAATACGACTTTAGCCTGAAGAGCATTTCGCACAAGATATTGAGAACAAGGAGGATACGGGTTTAAATAATATGGAAGCACAGAAGGAAGATTGATCTTGTAAATAAAGCTTGTCATATATCCCAATAAAGCACCAATCAACCCGCCAAGAAAACCTAAAATAGAATTTTCTATAACTATCAGTTTTATTATATCCTTATTGCTCCATCCAACAGATTTTAATATACCTACTTCGTTTGAACGCTCTAAAACCGAGCCAAATGCAGTCTTGGCGACAAAAAGGAGGGAAATCAAAATTACAATAAAGAATATTGCCAGCATAAGCCCTTGCGCAAGGAGCGAAAATCCGGCAACGCTGGATAAATAATCCTTGGAAGTAGTGATGGTTACGTCATTATTGCTTAGCGCTTTCTTTATTTTCTGCTTAACCACTGCCGTATCCACTCCGCCTTTAAGTTTAATAAATATAATATCAACGATATCTCCCCGCCCAACCATCTCTACGGCAACTTTTAAGGGTACAAAAATCTGCGCTCCGGCAATCTTGGCGTCATAGCCCGGATCGATAATTCCTATCACTTTATTCCCTATCCTTTTACCAATATCAAAATCATCTTCGAGTTTTAGGTTTCGTGTCCTGGCAAAATTCTTGTCAAGGATAACTGAATAGTTATCTTCTTTTGCAAAGTATCTGCCCTGGATATTCTTCAAATCATTCTTTGTAATTGGGCCTAATTCCCCTGGCTCAGGATTAACTCCCACCATAACTATAGGGCTAAAGTTTGATGCCCCGGCAGCCTGGTCGCCGGTACCACAAAAACTACCCGCGGGGCCGGTTTCACATAAGGCTCCTTTTGAATCCTTAGCCCCTGTGGCGGATGCACCCTTATTAATTTCAACAGGTTCTGGCTCTTTTTGCACCTGAGATTGGCTGGGGACTGAAAATGCCCAGGTTATTAAAGCGCCATCAACTGCAGCTACCTCATCAAGAGATCTTATTTTATCAATAAGTTTAGCCGGGATAGGATTAAGGTCTGTGGGAAGTTTCACCATAGACCACACGCAAGGCTCACCCTGCAGCTGCACAATCATATCCGAGCCTGCCTCTTGAAGGGGTTTTCTAAAGGCCTCCTGGGAGCTTTTAAGTATTAATACAACCGAAATAAAAAGGGCTATTGCTATAGATATCCCCGCCAGAGAAGTAAGGCTCCTCCTGCGCCTGGTAAGGATATTTTTGATGGAAAAATTTAGTAAGCTCATTTTTACCGCCTGTATTTCTTTAATTCCGTTTCTAATTCCCCGACCTTCTTTATCTCTTTATGCAGCCTTGCCGCTAAACTGGTATACTGGACCTTGTCTGTTTCAATTTGCTTATCTTTTTCTTCAATTATCAGAGACTGCTGGTTAACCTTTACAGTCAGCTCCTTCATATGCTTTCCCCTGCTAAGCAAACTAACAATATTAGCCAAGCTTAAAACCAGGAAAATCACAAAGATCACTTTCAGTTTCTGGGTGGTTATTCCTTTTTCCTCAAGGCTCATCCATTACCTCCTTTTTATGGTTCTTGTTTAACCTTCTTTTGCTCCAGCCTCTTTGTCACTACCTGGTAAGAGATCATATCTGCCCGGTATTTTTCCTCCATATCCCTTTTTATATCTTCCTGTAATTTCTTATATTGCTGCGAATCTTTGTCTTTTATGACTGCCGCTGCTTTGGACATTTTCTTAAGTGACTCTCTAAGCATTAAATTGGAGATCAAAAGATAAATACCTATGCTGCAAAACACAAACAAAAGCAACCTGGCAACCGAAACAACTTTTCTTTCCACCCCTTACCTCGTTCTCCGCTGCCACTCCAGATCATCCCTTGCTTCATCCATCCATGCTGCCACCATGCTGGCATCGGCGGCATTAGGAGCCAATTCAAGGTACCTGCGGTAATGAATAATTGCTTTTTCGTTATCCTGCAAGTGGTCATCATAAACAATAGCTAAATTATAGTGGATATCCGCGTCTTCAGGAGCCAGCTCCAATGTCTTCTCGTATTCTTCGGCTGTCTCTTTATACCTTCCCGCATTTTCATAAATTATTGCTAAATTATAATGGCGTTTGTGGGCCTTTTCCTTATAAGTGCCAAAAACCTCGCTAAAATCCCCGGACAATAGATGCTTTTCTTTATATTTCCGGCTCAGCTTTTGCTCTGCCTCATTTAATTTTTTAGTAAGAGCTATCTTTTCATCAACCGCCCCGGCCAAAGATCCCCCTCCGGGCTGCTGGCCGTCGGCTCCTGCTTTGCTGTTTAAAACAGCATACCCCTTGGCGTAGAAATCTGCCCTGTCAGGGTCCCTGATATTATAAAGGTAAATACTTGCCAGCCGCAGGTAAATGTTGGCATCCTGCGAATCAATCTTCAGGATATCCTCATATTCTCTTACGGCTGCCTGGTAATCCTGGTTGTTTTCATAAGAAAGCCCGAGCTTGTAATGATCAAGCTTCTCCTTCTCCTTCAGCAATCTTGCAGTTACCTCAGCGGCAGTAACCGCGTTCTTCTCCAACGTATCTTTTTTCTCGCCTAAATCTTTAAGTTTCTGGGTTAAATCCGCTATCCTGCCGGTGAATTCTTCTTTCTGGGCAAGATACTGCTTGCTCTTACGCGTCAGCTCCTTTTTATTTTTCTGCGATGAAAGCCTGAGCTTTTCCTGCATTGTCTGGGTGGTCTGGACTAATGTATCTTCAAGTCTTTTCTTTTCTCCCGCAAAGGCAATAAGCTTCTTGCTCAAATCGGCCTCTTTTTCTTTGGCGTTGCCGATATCCTCTTCCAGGTTAGTTATCCTTCCTTCCAGGCTTAATTTTACCCCGGCCAAAGAGCTCTTCTCCGCGTTCAATGATTCAATTTGTTTTTCCAGCTGGGCTAACTTTGCTTCTTTATTTTTAAGGTCATTATTTAACGCGTTTATCTCGGCCCGTTTTTTAGACGTAGCCGACATTGACAAACCCAGGGCTATAAGCAACGCTGCTAACAAAACACCTATAGAGATTATTAATATGGTCTTTTTATTCTTCATCTCTTTGGAGGTTTTCTTGTCTTCATCTCGTCTTTCATCCGGATCATCTCATCAGTGCCGGATATAACATGAGGAGTCAAAAAGATAGCCAGCTCTTTCTTCGCGTTTGAATCCGCAACATTGCTAAATAACTTTCCTATGATAGGCAAACTACCCAATAAAGGCATCTTAGATGAGTCTTTGTTTGTTGTCCTCTTTATAAGCCCGGCTAAGATTATAGTATTGCCATCCTTGACTAAAACATCGGTCTCGACATTTGAGGTGTCCACTATAGGAATCTTATTGCCCTCTGTAGTTTCCAGAAATTCAGATATAGAACTGACCTCGGGTTTTATATGCATCTTGACGAAACCGTCCCTGTTAATAGTCGGCGTAACATACAAGGTTACCCCTACGTCTATGAATTGTACGCTCTCGGAAGTAGTTGTGGTTACATCACCGGTAGTAATAGTCGTGGTTACATATGCCTCACGGGTACCAACCATGAATTTTGCCTCTTCGTTATTGCAGACAACGATATGCGGCGAAGAAACTACCTTTAATTTGCCGAAACTTTTTATAAGCGTTAAGGCAAAATTATATTTATTATCGGCCAATGTGCCGACACTTAGCTTCATAGTTGAAGATGTGGAGGTGGGAGCGCTGAACGGGAATGTGCCGGTCAAGGTCATTGAATCCATTGCCAAGCCATATACTTTTTGCCAATCTACTCCCATGGCATAATCATCATTTAAGGTTATCTCCACAATCCTTGCTTCAATAAGCACCTCTTTGGTCTTGGAATCAAAATCCGCCACCAGCGACCTGATCCTCTCCATGTTATGAGGCAAATCCGTCACCACAAGCTTATTTGTCCTTTCATCCACTTCGATAGTCCCGACATCCTTAGTTAAGGCCTTGGTTATCTCTCCCTTAACCTCGCCTATCTTGGCATACTGCAACTCAAATGTCTCTCTAACCGTAGGGAGTATCCGGCCCAGAGTAGGCAAATCAGCTTTTATAGCGGACTCTTCCATCTCCTTGATCTTCTCCGGAGTATCTATCAAAATAATCATCCCCGTTACGTCATCTATAATCACCTTGCCAATGGAACTCTTTAAATTTCCCAATATAGTACCCACCCTCTTTGGATCAGCGTATTTAAGGGTTATAGTCTTGGATTGCAGTTTACTTGTATATTTCTCGCCATAGAGCGCCTCATATTCAGCCTCTGTCATTATTGTAATTATGCCTGTTTTCTTCTCGCAGGCAAGGCTGTTTGTAAGCATGATTATCTCCAGCACATCAGCGATAGTCACGTCTTTTAAGAATACGGTCACTTTGCCGCTTACATTTTTTGTGGCGACAATATTTAAATCGCCCTGTTTGGATAAGAACTTAAGCGTATCCATAATATCCATATTGCGTAAATCAAGGGATATCTTCCTGGATAAACCGGAGAATGGGTCTCCGGCATCTTCAATGGCTTCCTCTTCGGCAGCATCCTGTTTTGCCGGGCTTACTGCGGCCGGATTCTTTTCTGCGGCAACATTCTGTGCCTGCGCCAACCCGAGGCTCAAGCTCATGAAAAACAAAATTAAGATTCCAAAGTGTATTTTTTTCATCTACATTAAATCCATTTTTTGGCCTTCAGATTCCAGTATAACCTTGTCCTTTAAAATAGTATCTATCTTAAATTTATTGATCGAATCCCCGGACTTAAGAAAATAT
>JAQUSM010000069.1 GCA_028715095.1 Candidatus Omnitrophota bacterium | reverse complement strand
GAACAATTCATCCAGTGCTTTTTGCCTTTCCTCGAGGGTATTGGAAACAATCATTTTACGCAGCAGGAACAGCGGCTGATCGGAACCTTTGCCGTAGAACATATGTTCAGTGCGGAAAAGCCCGATCCCTTCGGCTCCGAATTGGCGTGCTTTTTGAGCATCTTCCGGAGTATCGGCATTGGTGCGTATACCTAATTTTCTTACAGCATCGCACATTCTCAGGAATTCCGAAAGTATCGTGTTTTCTTCGGAGGCATCCATCATTGGCAGCTTGCCTTCGTAAACATTGCCCTTTGTGCCGTTTAAGGTGATCCAGTCTCCTTCTTTAAGGGTTTTATCCGCTACATGCACTAATTTCTTTTCGATATCCACATGCATGGCGCTGCATCCAACAATGCAGCATTTACCCCAGCCGCGGGCAACTAATGCCGCGTGTGAGGTCATCCCCCCGCGGGCAGTAAGGATTGCCTGGGCAGCGCGCATACCTTCAACATCTTCCGGGTTAGTTTCCTCGCGCACCAGGATTACCTGCTTGCCTGTTTTTGCCCATTCTACCGCATCGGTCGAAGAGAAAACAATCTGTCCGCAAGCCCCTCCCGGGCCGGCAGGCAAACCTTTAGCAAAAGGCTTGACACCTAATTCTGTTTTCGGGTCAATAATCGGATGAAGCAGTTCATCAAGCTGTGACGGGGTTACCCGCATTACAGCCTGCTCTTTTTTAATCATTTTTTCTTTGACCATATCCACTGCCATGCGTACCGCCGCCGGGCCGTTGCGTTTGCCTATGCGGCATTGCAGCATAAAGAGCTTGCCTTTTTCAATGGTGAACTCGATATCCTGCATATCATGGTAGTGTTTTTCCAGGCGGTCCTGGATAGCGTAAAGTTCTTTGTAAATCTTCGGCATTGCTTTTTCTAAAGTAAGCAATTCCTTATTATGGCTGCTGGTTGAGTATTCGTTGATTGGAGCGGGGGTTCGGATACCGGCAACTACGTCTTCTCCCTGGGCATTGATCAGGTATTCGCCGTAGAAGTTGTTTTCCCCGTTTCCCGGGTTACGCGTGAAAGCTACGCCGGTTGCCGAGTCATTGCCCATGTTTCCAAAGACCATGGTCTGCACGTTCACCGCGGTACCCCAGGCATCAGGGATATTTTCAATCCTGCGGTAGCTTATGGCGCGTTTGCCGTTCCAGGAGGAAAACACAGCGCCGATTCCGCCCCACAACTGCTCTATGGGTTGATCAGGGAATTCTTTTCCCAGGACCTCTTTGATTTTAATTTTGAACTGGGCGCAGAGTTTTTTTAAATCCTCGACATTTAAATCCGTATCGCTGGTATAATTTTTTGATTTTTTCAGGTCAGCCATTACTTTTTCCAGCTGTTTACGGATCCCCTCTTCGCCCTTTGGTTCGATGCCGGCGGCTTTTTCCATGACTACGTCGGAATACATCATAATCAGCCTGCGGTATGCATCATAAACAAAACGGCTGTTCCCGCCGCTTTGCTTGATCAAGCCGGGGATAGTTTTTTCGGTCAGGCCGACGTTTAAAACCGTCTCCATCATTCCCGGCATGGATTTTCTTGCCCCGCTGCGCACGGAAAATAATAACGGATTTTCGGTGTCCCCGAATTTTCTATCCATCAGTTTTTCAACTTTTTCCAGGGCTTTTTCCACCTGGGCTTTTAGTTCTTTAGGGTATTTCTTTTTATTCTGGTAATAATATGTGCAGACCTCTGTGGTGCAGGTGAAACCGGGGGGTACCGGGAGCATTAAATTCTTATTTCCGGCCATCTCGGCAAGGTTTGCGCCTTTGCCGCCCAAGAGGTTCTTCATGCTTTCATTGCCGTCTGCCTTGCCGCCGCCAAAACTGTAAACGTATTTCTTTGCCATTACTTTTTAAACCCTACCTTTCTTAGCTGATGGCTTTGGCTATATGAAGTCAAAGCCAGTGCCTCTAATTTAGCTGTTTAGCTAAATATTCCTTTAATCTGTCTACCGAAATTCTTTCCTGTAACATGGTGTCCCTGCTGCGTACGGTTACCTGCTTATCTTCCAAAGTCTGCACATCTACGGTTACGCAATAAAGCGTTCCCACCTCATCCTGCCTGCGGTAAAGTTTGCCGATAGAACCGGTGTCATCGTAAACCGTCACAAAAGATTTTTTCAGGTCCCGGGATATCTTATTGGCAAGTTCCGTGATCTCCGGCCTGTTGCGTAAAAGCGGCAGCACTGCCACTTTAGTAGGCGCCAGGTCTTTGTGAATTTTCAGGACCACGCGTAAATCGTCCCTGACTTTTTCTTCATGATAGGCATCAACTAAAAATGCCAGGACTGCCCGGTCAACTCCGCCTGAAGGTTCAATGATATATGGAAAAAATTTTTCTTTTGTGGCATCATCAAAATATTGCAGTTCTTTGCCGCTGTATTGGGAATGCTGTTTTAAATCAAAATCCGCCCGGTTTGCGATCCCCTCTAATTCGCTCCATCCGAAAGGGAAGTTATATTCCACGTCCATACAGGCATGGGCGTAGTGGGCCAGTTCGTCTTTACCATGCTGGCGTTTTCTTAAGTTTTCACTTTTCATCCCCAGGGTTAAATACCAGTTGAAGCGGTATTCTATCCATTCGTTAAGCGCCCTGTCCGCATCGGCCGGCCTTACGAAATACTCTATTTCCATTTGCTCAAACTCGCGGGTGCGAAAGGTAAAATTACCCGGAGTTATTTCATTGCGGAATGATTTTCCGATTTGCGCCAGGCCAAAAGGAAGCTTGGGATGGCGTGAATCAAGGATATTCAGGAAATTGACGAACATCCCCTGGGCTGTTTCCGGGCGGATATAAATTATATTTGATGTATCTTCAACCGGACCCTGATGGGTTTTAAACATCAAATTAAACGGCCGGGATTCGGTAAGTTCCCCGGAGCATTCCGGGCAATGGGCTTTATCTTTTAAGTCAGCGCTTTTAAAACGCCGTTTGCAGTTTTTACAGTCGCTCTTTAAGTCAAAGAAATTGTGCACATGGCCGCTTGCCTCCCAGGTCATCGGGTGCATGAGTATAGCCGAATCCATGCCAAGGATATCGTTACGCTCATAGACATTGGATTTCCACCAGGCGCGCTTCAGGTTATTTTTCAGTTCTACCCCGTAAGGGCCGTAATCCCAGGTATTGGCCAGGCCGCCATAGATTTCGCTGCTTTGAAAAATAAACCCCCTGCGTTTGCACAGGGAAACCACCTTATCCATCAAGTTTTCAGTCATAGTTATCCATTTTTAGCACAGTATAACTTAAAGAGCAAGAAGATTTTGAGTATCCTCGCGTCAGTCTATAGGTTTTAACGTTGATATTATAGCAAACACGTTATTTAAATCCAGGCGGCTACCGGTATCTTTTATATACACCTTAAAAAAATTGTCTTTGGCATCAAGCACATTACAGTCAAAATAATTATTCGGTTTGGTCATAGTGTAATTAATAAATCCCCTCTTTTCGTTTAGTTTAAATTCAATCAAGCGGCAGATATTTTGAGGGCCTATATCAGGGGTGAAGACACTTTTCATAATGGCAAAGAAGGCATCGGTAATATTATTTACCTTGTTAAGGTTAGCATTCATCAGCCTGCGCATAAATTCATAATTATTGTGTACCCCCTGTTTTTGCACGTCCGGATAGAGCTTTATAAAGGCATTTGGCTCCTGGCGTAAAAGGTAAATAACCGGGGCATTCTCTGTGCGCCTTCTTTTGTAGTATCTCCTTTTAATCAATTCTTGTATTAAATTAAAACCTTTTGGTATGGAGATAGACATTTTTGGGAATCTTTGCGGGATCAGTGTATCGATGTATTCTTTACTGAGTTCAGGGGCCAAAACTTTTTCATCCGGCTGCATACACAGTATGGGAACGGTTTTGCAGTCGCCGATCCCGTATGAAATATACTGCCTTAGGATATTCGGGCCTCCAAACTTGATGATGAAGCTTAGGCAAAGGCCAAGCACAATCAGGCTGCTTATAAATTTTAAGAATCGGTTAGATGCCATTTAGTTTCTTAAACTCCTCTTCTTTTATGCTGAACGAATATTGTTCAGAAGGAAATTTTTCTTGTACTACCTCGTTTCTAAAATCCTCAACTGCTTTTGTAATCAACGGCGAAAGATCGGCGTATTTTTTGACAAACTTCGGGGTATAACGGCTAAATAACCCAAGCATATCATGGATAACCAGGACCTGGCCGTCACAATGAACCCCCGCCCCAATGCCTATGGTGGGGATTCTTATTTTACTGCTGATCAGCCCGGAAATTTTATCCGGAACGCATTCCAGGACTATGGCAAAACACCCTTTTTTTTCTAATTCTATTGCCTGTTCGATCAGGCGTTGGGCAGCTGCGGCGTCTTTTCCCTGGACCTTGAAGCCACCGATTTTATCTACGGTCTGCGGCGTCAGGCCGATATGCCCCATTACAGGTATCCCTTCGCTGGTAATTTTTTCGGTTACCTCTAAACAGCGTTCAAACCATTCCAATTTTACTGCTTGGGCGCCTGCTTCATTAATAAACCTTTTCGCGTTTTTAACCGAATCTTCAGGGTTAAGCTGATACGATTCATAAGGCATATCTGCGATAAGCAGGGCATTTTTAACCGCCCTCCTGACAGCTTTAGCATGATGCAGCATCTCCGGCATCCCGACTTTAGTAGTTGAATCAAGGCCCAGGACCACGTTAGCCAGTGAATCCCCCACCAGGATCATATCTATGCCTGCCCGGTCAACTAATTCGGCTATAGGGTAATCATAGGCGGTCAGCATGGTAATCTTGCGCCTGCCTTTTAAGTTTTTTATTTCATTTATATCCATTGTTATTGTCTATCGTATAAATGCGGTAAAGAATAAAATCAGCGAAAGAATAATCATTACAAAGATTATCAATATCGTACAGAAATTATAGAATTTGGAATTAGTGTATTTGCCCATCAGCCTTTTATTGTTTACCAGCAGGAGCATAAATATTAATACGAAAGGAAGCAATATCCCGTTTGTGGCCTGGGAAACAAGCATAATCGGCACAAGTTTTACTCCTGGGATTAATATAATTGCCGCTCCGACGGCAATGATGGCAGTGTATAAGCTGTAAAATTGCGGCGCTTCTTTGAAGGTGCGGTTTACCCCTATTTCCCAACCCATGCCTTCGCATACTGAATAGGCCGTTGACAGCGGTAATATGCAGGCGGAGAAAACCGAGGCGTTCAAAAGCCCGAAAGCAAAAAGATAAAAACAGTATTGTCCGGCAAGCGGTTTTAAGGCCAGAGCCGCATCTTTAGCCGTCTCAAACCTTATGCCATGGGTAAAAAGCGTGTTGGCGCACACGATAACAATAAAGACGGCGATAATATTGACTACGAAGGCTCCGATGATTACATCCAGACGGCTGTATTTGTAATTTTCAAGCCGGATGCCTTTCTCAACCACCGAAGATTGCTGATAAAATTGCATCCAGGGCGCGATCGTGGTTCCTACAACGCCGATAAGCATAAAAATATAAGCCTGGTCAAAATGAAAGCTCGGTGAGATTGAGCTTGAGGCGACTGTTTTCCAGTCGGGTTTAGATAAGAATCCCGAAACTATGTAGCAAACGTAAAATAAACAAGCTACCAAAAATACCTTTTCTACCGATTTATATGTCCCTTTTACAATCAGCCACCAGACAAATAACGCGCATACGGGTACTAATAAGTATTTGCTGATTCCGAAAAGTTCGGCGCTGGCGGCGATGCCGGCGAACTCTGAAATAGTGTTAAATATGTTGGAAAAAACCAAAACTACCATGGCATAAAAGGTTACCCTGACTCCGAATTCCTCGCGGATTAAATCCGCCAAACCTTTTCCGGTGACTACTGCCATGCGGCTGCACATCTCCTGGATGATCACCAGGGCGATGATAATCGGAATAAATGACCATATTAGGGCATAACCGAAATGCGCTCCGGCAACCGAGTAAGTGGTAATGCCTCCGGCGTCATTATCCACATTTGCAGTGATAATGCCCGGACCCATTACC
>JAQUSM010000002.1 GCA_028715095.1 Candidatus Omnitrophota bacterium | reverse complement strand
TGCACACCGGCGCACATAAGATAAATAATACTTTGGGCCAGGCTATTCTTGCCAGGAAAATGGGAAAGAAAAGGGTGATTGCCGAGACCGGCGCCGGACAGCATGGAGTAGCTACCGCGACAGTGGCGGCATTATTTGATTTAGAATGCGATATATACATGGGGGAAGAAGATATCCAGCGTCAGGCGCTGAATGTCCTGCGGATGAAATTATTGGGCGCTCGGGTAGTTCCTGTAAAAAGCGGAACCAGGACTTTAAAGGACGCTATGACCGAAGCCCTGCGTGATTGGGTAACCAATGTGCGCAACACCTATTATATCATCGGTACGGTTGCCGGGCCGCATCCATATCCTGCCATGGTGCGTGATTTCCAGTCGGTAATCGGCAAAGAGGCAAGGCAGCAGATTTTGAAGAAAGAAAATAAATTGCCGGATTGCCTTGTGGCCTGTGTCGGAGGAGGCAGTAATGCCATGGGGTTGTTTTATCCTTTTTTTAAAGATAAATCCGTGAAAATGATTGGCGTGGAAGCGGCAGGATTAGGGTTGTTTTCAGGAAAACATTCCGCAAGCCTTGTGGCCGGGGCTCCCGGAGTATTGCATGGCTGCAAATCCGATGTCCTGCAGGATAAATTCGGCCAGATTAAGAACGCGCATTCCGTGGCCGCCGGTCTGGATTATCCCGGGGTCGGGCCGGAACACGCTTATTATAAGGAGATTAAGAGGGCCAGTTATGTGGCAGTCAGCGATAAAGAAGCCCTGGAAGGGTTTAAATTATTATCCGAGATTGAGGGGATCATCCCGGCGCTGGAATCCGCCCATGCCATTGCTTATTTAAAGAAAGCGGGGAAGAAAATAAAGAAGGATACAGTGGTTATTGTTTGCCTGTCGGGCAGAGGGGATAAGGATTTACATGAATCGTATTGATAAAAAATTTGCAGAGCTTAAGAAAAAAGGCAAAAAGGCTTTTATCGCTTTTATTACCGCCGGTTACCCAAATTTAACCGCAACCGGCAGGTTTGTTTTAGAGCTTGAGAAAAGAGGGGTTGATATAATTGAATTGGGTGTGCCTTTTTCCGATCCTTTGGCCGACGGCCCGGTGATCCAGGAGGCCTCCATGTATTCTCTTAAAAAGAAAACAAATTTAATCAAGATCCTGGCTTTAGTAAAATCTTTGCGCAAGGCTACGGATTTGCCGATTTGTCTCATGAGTTATTATAATCCTATATTTTGCCTCGGGGATAAACGTTTTGTGGATAAAGCTGTAGCTTCCGGAGTTGACGGCGTGATTATCCCGGATTTACCCCCCGAAGAAGCCAGGGATTTTATCATTCATGCCAATAAGAAAGGCCTGGCCAATATTTGTTTTCTTGCGCCAACCAGCTCAGGCAGCCGGATCAGGTTAATAGCCAGGATAGCCAGGGGTTTTATCTACTATGTTTCTTTAACCGGGGTTACCGGGGCACGCATGAACCTGGCAGCGGATTTGAAATCAAATCTTGCCAAAATTAAGAAAGCAGCGCGTATTCCGGTTTGCGCGGGATTTGGTATTTCTGACGCGGCTCAGCTAAAGCAGGTGCAGGAGATTTGTGATGGAGGGATTGTCGGCAGCGCTATCGTAAATAAGATACGGGAAAATATTACCCGCCCGGATTTGATAAAAAGGGTGGGTAATTTTGTAGAAAGCCTTCATGTTTAAGAAAACTAAACTATCTAACGGACTAAGGATAATTACCAAGCGTTTAAGCGGAGTAGGAAGCCTTTCCCTGGGGATCTGGATTAATATCGGCGGCCGTTATGAAGCGCCTGCTTATAAAGGTATCTCGCACTTTCTGGAGCACCTGCTTTTTAAAGGCAGCGAGAAATACTCCTGCCGTTTAATTAAAGAATCGATTGAAGGGGTCGGAGGCGCCTTAAATGGTTTTACCTCCGAAGAGCTTACTTGCTATTTGGTTAAGATACCCAGCCGCTATCAGGCAAAAGCCCTGGATATTTTATCTGATATGGTATCTGCCCCCTGCCTGAAACATGAGGATGTGGGGAAGGAAAAGACAGTCATCCTGGAAGAGTTGAAGATGTATAGGGACCTTCCGCAAAGCTATGTTTATGAGCTTCTGGATGAGCTGCTTTGGCCGCATCAGGCGATTGGCGAACCGGTGATAGGGACAGTTGAATCAGTAGAAAATATCACCCGCCAGAACATAAAATCTTTTCAGAATACGCATTATACCCCGGCTAATATCGTAATCAGCGCCGCAGGATTAATAGAACATGATTTATTGGCAAAAAAGGTTTCTGCCATTTTCGCGCAGAAAACACCCGGCGGGTTAAATACATTTACGCCTGCCGTGGAAGTCCAGGATAAACAGCAGCTAAAGGTTTTCCATAAGGCCACCGAGCAGACACACATGGCGCTGGGATTCCATGGTTTGAAGCGCGATCATCCCCTAAGGCATGCCCAGTCGCTGTTGCATATAATCCTGGGCGCAAATATGTCCAGCCGGCTTTTTAACGAGGTAAGAGAAAAAAGAGGCCTGGCTTATGAGATAGGCACAGGGTTAAAACGCTATCATGATACGGGGGCATTTTTAGTCCACGCCGGAATAGATAACCGCAAAGTTGCTCCTTGCCTGGAGTTAATCTTCAAGGAGTTGGAGAAAATAAAGAATAAACCGGTAACTATTGATGAATTTAAGCGGGCAAAAGAGTTTTATCTGGGGCAGCTTATGCTGGCTTTAGAGGATACTATGGAGTATATGCTTTGGATGGGTGAGAGTATGGCTTGCCTGGATAAAGTGTATACATTAGAGGAGGTTATTAAAGAGGTAAATAAAGTCAATATTGAAGACTTGCGGAAGCTCGCTCAACAGATATTTAAGCGCGAGAAGATAAATCTGGCCCTCATCGGGCCATTAGAAAAAGAAAAGAAGAGGATTTATTCAAAGCTTAATTTAGGGTAAAGATGATAATACTATTGATTTTGCTGCTTTTGGCTGCGGTTTCATTTTTTTTCTCATCCGCGGAGACTTCTATAATAGGCTTAAGCAAAATCCGCTTACGCCATATGCTGCAAAAAGGGATTAAACGCGCTCAGAGCGTCCAACGGCTGGTAACTAAGCTGGACAAGGTAATCGCCGCCATACTTATCGGCAATAATATAGTTAATATTGCGATTTCTTCAATTGTGACCGGGATATTTGTGCAGATTTATGGTTACCGCTGGGGGGTCGTAGCTTCTACTTTTGTAACTACGCTTGTTTTGCTTATTTTCTGCGAGGTAACCCCGAAAATCCTTTCGTCAAAACATGCGGAGAGGGTGGCGCTTGTCGCCGCGCCGCTGATGGAAACAGTAATTGTGGTTCTTAACCCGCTGATTGTTTTTTTTATCGGCATCAGCAATTTCATTCTCAGGGTTTTTGGGGTGGGGCCGGCTAAACGTTCGCCTTTAATTACCGAAGAAGAACTGCGTACGATGATTGAGATGGGCAAGGAGGAGGGGGTATTAAGCGAAGAAGAGCGCAAGATGCTGCACCGTATCTTTGAATTCGGGGATACCAAGCTTAGCGATGTTATGGTTTCAAAAGATAAGATCGTTGCTGTTAATATTAATACTAATTCCGAAGACCTGCTTAATTTGTTTGTAGAGGAAGGGCATGCCCGGCTTCCGGTATATAGCGGTTCATTGGATAATATTGTAGGCATAGTTTATGCCAGCGACCTTCTCTATATATTGAGAGAAAAAGGTTTATTTTTGCTGCAGGACCTGCTGCATGATGCCTATTATGTCCCGGGATCAATGCGGGTTAACGAACTTTTAAAAAGGTTCCAGACAGAGAAGATGCAGATCGCTATTATCACGGATAAAGACAAGAAGACCCTGGGCCTGGTTACCTTAGAGGATCTCCTGGAAGAGATTGTCGGTGAGATTGAAGAAAAACATCGTAATGGGAAAAGGGCCACGAAGTAAGGTTAAGTATTGTTTGACATAAAAATTTAGCTGTGATAATATTAACCTATAGTTAAACAGCATGTTGTATAAAAATAGGAGGAACAAATGGCTGAAACTGGATATTGTGTAAAATGTAAAGGTAAAAAAGATATGAAAGATGAGCAAAAGGTAACTATGAAGAACGGCCGGCCAGCGGTTAAAGGTAAATGCCCTGAGTGCGGAACCGGAATGTATAAGATCTTAGGCAAAAAATAAGCAACTACCTGAAACAGGAGCATTAAAATAGAATCAAAACAGTTGGCTCAAGCTATTGCCCGGGCTGCTAAATCCATAAAAGCCGAGAATGTTGTTATTTTGGATGTTTCAAAAATAGCCGGTTTCTGCGATTATTTTGTTATCGCCAGCGGTAACTCTTTAAGGCAGACCGTTGCGATTGCCCAGGCAATTCGTGATGATTTGGAAAAGAACGGGATAAAATCTCTCTCAAAGGTTCCTCGCGGAGATGAAAGCGGCTGGATAGCTTTGGATTATGTTTCGGTGATCGCCCACTCCTTCTATAAACCTATGAGAGAGTTTTATTCTTTAGAGAGCCTTTGGTCTGATGCCAAGAAAGTCCGTGTTTCTGCCTCAAGGTGATTAGTAAGTCATGGTTTGGCCTCCGTTTTTGTAACCTTCTTTTCTAAAAACTAAAATGCAGAAAAATATTCAAGAGGAACTGACAGCTTTGGTTATCCGCGCATTGCGGGCAGGCGAATTAGGCAAGCTCGCCCAGGAGGAGGTTATCCTGGACCTTCCCACTGACAGCCGTTTCGGAGATTTCACCACTAATATCGCTTTAAAGTTAAGCAAGGCCCTTAAGAATCCTCCCCGCCAGATTGCCGCGGCATTGGTTGAATTAATTCAGAAAGAGATTCCGGAATCAGGATTAAATGAACTGATCAGCCAGGTAAAAGTCGAGGGCGCCGGCTTCGTAAACTTTTATCTTAACGCGGATTATTTTTACAATCAGTTAAATAAGATAATTACTCAAGGCAAGGATGCCCTGAAACAGGATTTAGGAAAGGGGCGGAAGGTTTTGATTGAATTTGTCAGCGCTAACCCTACCGGCTCTTTGTCGGTTGCTCATGCGCGCCAGGCGGCAGTGGGGGATTGCCTGGCAAATATCCTGGGATTTCTTAACTTTAGCATACAGCGCGAGTATTACCTTAATGACGAGGGTAATCAGATTAACATTTTGGGCAAATCGGTCCAGCTGCGCCGGGAGGAGTTAGCAGGCAAAAAAACAGAATTCCCCGAGAATTATTACCAGGGGGATTATATATATGATATTGCCAAAGAAGCGGATAAGCAGAAAATTAAAGATGCCTCCCTGGGAGATTTTGCGGGGGATTACATCCTGAAGATCATAAAACAGGAGCTCTCTGACTTCGGTGTGAATTTTGATTACTGGTATTCGCAGAAGGAGCTGGCTAAAAGCGGTAAAATCGATCAGGCCTTTAGCCGATTAAAGGAAAAGGGATTTTTGTTTGAGCAGGATGGCGCGCTCTGGTTTAAATCAACCGCTTTTGGCGATGATAAAGACAGGGTAATTATTAAAAGCGACGGCAGCCAGACATATCTGGCTCCGGATATCGCATATCACGAGGATAAATTTAACCGGGGTTTTAGCTGGTTGATTAACCTTTGGGGGCCGGACCATCACGGTTATATTAACCGTATTAAAGCTTCAATCCAGGCATTCGGGCATTCTCCGGAGGACTTATCTGTAATTATTGTCCAATTGGCGACTATCTTTCGTAACGGACAGCCTGTCCAAATGTCCACCAGGCGCGGCCAATATATCACTTTGCGCGAGGTTCTGGATGAAGTAGGTTCAGATGCATCCAGGTTCTTCTTTTTAATGCGGCGTACATCCAGCCACCTGGATTTTGACCTTGAAGTGGCTAAAAAACAAAGTTCGGAAAACCCCGTTTATTACGTGCAGTACGCCCACGCGCGGATTTGCAGCATACTACGCAGCGTTACTAATCAAAGTAATGGAAATCCGGACCTTTCTGCGCTCAAGGAAAAGGAAGAGTTGAATCTTATCAAGAAGATGCTTGAGTTTAAGGCTGTCCTTAATATATGTTTAGTTACTTGTGATCCTTATATGGTTACAGTTTACCTGCAGGAGTTATCTGAAACCTTCCATAAATTTTATGACTTACACCGCGTTTTAGGCCAGGCTGAGGCCCTTACCAGCGCAAGGCTTGCCTTGATTAAAGGGGTAAAGATTGTTTTATCCTGCGGATTAGAGTTATTAGGTGTAAGCCAGCCGGAGAGTATGTAGATTTTTTATGGCAAGCCATAAGATCTTAAGATTGGCCACCCCGCATATCCATCTGCAAAATCAACTATCCAAAGAATTAGGCATCTCTAAAATCCTGGCTCAGGTTTTAATTAACCGTAAAGTGAAATCTGTTGCTGAAGCAGAGAAGTTCCTTAGGGCAGACATAGGGGATTTGTTTAGCGCGCAATTATTTTCCGATATGCCTAAGGCAGTTGCCTTGGTCAGGAAAGCGCGGGAGAATAAGGAAAGGGTTATGGTTTTTGGAGATTATGATGTGGATGGCATAACCAGCACGGTTTTAGTCAAGAATACGCTTGTTTCATTGGGGCTGGATGTCTTGCATCATATACCGCATCGGATTACCGAAGGTTATGGTTTAAATAAAGAGATAGTCGCTTTTGCAAAAAAGAACAATGTGAAGCTTATGGTTACTGCCGACTGCGGAACAGCCAACCATAAAGAGGTGGAAGGATTAAGGCAGGCAAATATTGATGTAATTGTTACTGATCACCATGAGCCGCAGGGTGTGGGGCTGCCGGCGGCCTCAAGCCTGATTAATCCGAAGATTAAAGATTCAGGTTATCCTTTCAGGGATTTAGCCGGAGTGGGCGTAGCTTATAAATTTTGCCAGGCAATAAGCGGTTCTTCGCTTACTGAAGACCTGGATCTGGTTACTTTAGGCACTGTTGCCGACAGTGTTCCTTTAAACGGCGAGAACCGCATCATCACGAAAGAAGGGTTGTTGCGGCTGCCGGATACCAAAAGAGAGGGGCTGCGCGCGATAATTGATAACGCGGGGATCAAAAACAAAAAATTCAATTCTACTTATATAAGTTTTATTATCGCTCCGCGCCTAAACGCCTCCGGCCGGATGAGCAGCGCTGAATTATCTTTAAAGTTGCTGATGAGCCAGAGCAGCCAGGAGGCCCAAGGTTTAGCTAAAGAACTTGATCAATTGAACCGGCAGCGCCAGAAGGTGGAAGCTAAAATCCTGGAAGAAGCAGAGGAGATGATCAACCGGGAGATGAATTTTAAGGAACAAAAGGTAATTGTGATTGCCAAAGATGATTGGCATCAGGGTGTATTGGGGATTGTTGCCTCAAAGCTTGCCGATAGGTTTTACCGGCCGGCAATAGTTATTTCGCTGAACGAGGATTTGTGCAAGGGTTCGGCCCGCTCAATTAAGAATTTTCATCTTTTTGACGCCTTGGTTGATTGCAAGGAGCTTTTGGATAGTTTTGGCGGGCATGCCCACGCTGCCGGCCTGTTGATTACTAAAGATAATATTGATGAGTTCAGGAAGAGTATTAATAAACTGGCCAATGACCGGCTGGATTTTAATGATCTGCTTCCCGGTATAGATATTGACGCGGAGTTAATTTTAAGTGATTTAAATGAAACAATGGCCAGGGAGCTTGAGTCTTTAGAGCCGTTTGGCATGGCAAACCCGGAACCCTTGTTTTATACGCGCGGGCTTAAATTAAAAGGCCAGGTGCAGAGTTTAAGCAGGGAGACGCTTAAATTTTGGGTAACTGACGGCTTAACTACTTATCAGGTTATTGGTTTTGGTATGGCTGGTTTGTTGAACAGCCTTATGCAGGCTGAATCATTTGACCTGGTTTATACGCCCAAGATAGACAGCTGGCGCCAGGATGAATCCTTGATCCTTGAGGCCAAAGATATATTCTTTAAATAGTGGGTTTGATTCTTGGGACGGCTTTCTTGAAATCGCCCTTTTTGATGCATTTGGCGCAGATAAAGACGCTTTTGGCTACACCATTAACCAATATACGCATTTTCTGAAGATTGGGAAGAAATTTGCGCTTGGACCAGCGGGCGATCTTTGAACCGGTTCCGCCTTTAGCTTTATACTGGCCTTTTCTGGATAATACCTTTCCGTTAAGTGCGCCTTTTTTGCAGATTACACATTTTTTAAGCATTTAATACCCCTTCTTTAAGTTTTGAGCACAAAAAGTTTTTATTTAGCGAAATCCCGCAGAGCGGGATAAATAAGTATACTTGAAATTACGGGATTGTCAAGATAGAATATACGCGGGTCCTGCCAAGCCTTTTTCTCGCAAGCACCGCTTGCTCGCCCCAGCGTGGCGAGCTGCGCTTCGGCAAAATTTTCGCTCTGCCTGATGTTTTTAGCGGGGCAACCGTGCCCGCTCAAATTTTGAGATGCTCGCGAGAATCAAGCCTTGTCACCCGCTAATTAAAATTAGTAACAATAAAATTTAAGAATGATCGAAGCCACTAATATTTTAGAACAATATTTAGAATCAAATTCAATTTTTGCTGAAGGTTATTTAGCTGAAGATATAAAAAATAAAAATTGGAGTGCTTTATTCTATATAATATACGCTATTAAAAATTTCTCTAATAATGTAAGATTAAAGGAAAAAATTAGACTTTTGGCTCAAAAAAGAGGAGTTGAGGATAATAATAATGATGTTAGGAGAAATTATGAGAACCAATTAGTTGAATTCCATGCCTTATACGTATTAACTGAGAAAATGAAATATAATTTTATTGATTTTGATATCTCATCAGTTAAGCAATGTGCTAAAATTGGTAGCAATTGCGATATTCTGGTTGAGAAAGACGAGAAATACTATTTTGTTGAAGCCAAACAGTCAAGTACGGAACTCATGTTAAAGTCTTTTAACTCGGAATATAATCTAATAGATATTAACAAACCAGTATGGCCAGATGAACTAGGTAAATATATTAAGAGACTTGTTAAAGAAGGCGAAGATAAAGGATGTGACTTTTTGGTATTGCAGGTTCCTAAGTGGGGGTTGCCAAATTTAAGTATAGATGCTTTATCGAATTTCTTGAAACAAGTATCAGCTGATATAACATATATGAATGGAAATTGGTATTGGCCAATAAAAGATACGCATATCACAAAATTGATCTTTTTAAAAGAACTTGTATATTGGGAAATAGGGATTCCAGAGACTCAATGCTTAAGTTGAAAAGATAAGTGTGATGTTCCTATAATTTATCTAGAATTTTCTTAAAGAATATTCGTAAAGGAGTAGTTTATGATAGGACAGTGGATAGGTCAGATTGAAGGAACAAATAGAGCACTTTAACTTAGAATATGGACAGCGACAGTTTTTTGCAATAAAATAATTTCTGATCATATTTTTAAAACTTGGGGTTAGATTATGATTAAGGAGGGTAAGAGATATGGGATTATTTAATTTTTCCCGGAAGAAGAAAGAATTGCCTCAAAAGCTTAAGCCTGCCTTTGTTGAAAGAAGAACGTTGCCGAGGTGGAAGATTGCTTCTCCGGCTAAGATAAAATGGCATGATTCCAAAGATTATATAACTTGTGAAATTAGGGATTTAAACATGAGGGGGTTTTCCTTATGCTCGGCTGAAGAAATACCCGCTAATGAAGCGCGGATGGAGCTTTATTTTAATGAGAAATATCTTTTTGATATAGAGATTTCAGCTGCCTGGCATAAAGAAGTTGATGGCAAGCATATTTACGGCATAAGATTTTTGAGGATCCGTGATTCCGACAGGGAAAAAATTTATAAGATGATGAAGGAGAATTTTTCCAATTATCTTGGGAAGCTGTAAACAGGGAGGCAGGCATGAAAAAAAGCAAATTAATCGGGCTGTTATTGCTGGTTTTTACGGTTTATACAATTGTAGGTATGGTTGTAGATGACGCCACTTACTGGCAGATTTATAATTATGTAACGATAATATTCTCTGTGATAAGCGGCATTGTCCTGTTAAAGCAAGGATAAGCCCAGTTAGGTAATATGAGCCCGGAAGAAAATATCGCGCCAAATTTAGTTACTAAAATAAAAACCGGAGATTCTATATACGGCCGTTACGAGGTGTATCATGTCCTGGAAACCGGTGCGGGCCTTGCCTGTGTCTGTTATGATAATATAACCCGGGTTCCTCAGGCATTGAAGACCCTTCAAAGAAAATATTTAGTTTCTCCGCAAAGCCAATCCTGCTTTGAGAAAAAAGCACTTGCCTGGATAGGATTAGCTAAATATCCCTATATTGTCAGCGCCTATTTAGTCATGCGGATGGAAACATATCCTTTTATTGCCCTTGATTATATCGCCCCGGATGAAAATGGGAGAAATACGTTAAGCCATTACCTGGGCAATTTAACTTTGTCCGAAGTCCTTAAATATTCAATAGAGTTTTGTTACGGTATGGAATATGCCTATGCAAAAGGGATTGAGGCTCATGGGAATATAAAACCAGCTAACATTATGATTACTTCGGATAAAACCTTAAAGATAACCGATTTTGGGTTCGCGAAATTATACCAGGAAGTTGATTTTAACGAATATCTCCCGGAAAAAGAAGATTCGGATTTAAGCATTTTTAAAAGCAAGGGAGGCGTAACTTGCGGGACGCTTCCTTATATGGCTCCTGAACAATTTGACGGTAAAATTAATCAGATAAGCGATATCTATTCTTTCGGCGTTGTTCTTTACCAAATGGCAAAAGCAGGGGCATTGCCTTTTGCCGGGAAAGATCCGTTGGAATATGAGAAGGCGCATAAGGAGCAGGCTGTTGCCGGATTCGATTCCCCTCTTTTTGCGATTATTATGAAATGCCTGGAAAAAGACCCCGGTAAAAGATATCCGGATTTTGTAACAATTAGGAGGGATTTAGAAAACTTGCTTTTAAAGGAAACCGGGGAAAAAATAACCCCGCCGGAAGGCAAAAAATTAGAAGCCTTAGAAATACTGAACAATGGTGTTTCTTTATATTATCTTGGCAGGCGCGAAGGTGGGCTTGCCTGTTATGATAAAGCCATAACAATCGATCCTGCATATTCAGACGCATATTATAACCGCGGGAATGCTTATTATGATAAAGGCAGCTTTGAGCAGGCTGTATCTGATTATAGCAAGGCCATAGAAATTAACCCTGTATATCCCAAAGCCTATTACAAGCGCGGGGTTTTCTATCATGGTAAAGGCAATCTTGTACAGGCCATCTCTGATTACAATAAAATTATAGCAATGGATCCTGCGTATCCCGGCGTCTATTATAACCGCGGGAATGCCTATTACGAAAAAGGCAGCTTTGAGCAGGCTATTTCTGATTACAGCAAGGCTATTGAAATTAATCCTAAAGATGTTGAAGCCTGTAACAGCCGGGGATCCGCCTATTTTAAAAAAGGCGATCTTGATTTAGCTATTTCTGATTACAGCAAGGCAATAGAAATTAATCCTGCATATTCCAAAGTCTATTGTAACCGGGGAGCCGCCTATTATAAAAAGGCCAAACTTGACTTAGCTATCTCTGATTACAATAAAGCCATAGAAATCAACCCCAAAGATGCTGAAGCCTATAGCAGCAGGGGGATTGCTTATCATAAAAGAGGCGATTTTGACTTAGCAATCCCTGATTATAACAAGGCCATAGAAATTAATCCTAAGGATGCCGAAGTTTATAACAACCGGGGAATCACTTACCATAAAAAGAACAATTTTGAGCAGGCTATTTCTGATTACAGCAAGGCTATAGTAATCAACCCTGTGTATTCCAGGGCCTATTATAACCGTGGAAGTGTTTATTATGATAAGGGAGATCTTGATTTAGCTATTTCTGATTACAGCAAGGCCATAGAAATTAACCCTAAGGATGCCGAAGTTTATAACAACCGGGGGGTTGCTTATCGTAAGAAAGGTAAGCTTGCGCAGGCTGTCTCTGATTATAACAAGGCCATAGAAATCAACCCTGTTTATTCCAAGGCTTATTATAACCGAGGGAATGCCTATTATGATAAAGATGACCTTGTGCAGGCCATCTCTGATTATAGTAAGGCCATTGAAACTAACCTTAAGGATGCTGTGGCCTATAACAGCCGGGGGATTGCTTATCATGTCAGAGGCAAGCTTGAGTTAGCTATTTATGATTTCAGTAAGGCCATAGCAATTAATCCCGTGTATTACAAGGCCCTTTGTAACCGGGGGAGTGTCTATTATGATAAGGGCGATCTTGATCTGGCTATTTCTGATTACAACAAAACTATAGAAATTAATCCTGAATATCCAAAAGCTTATTGCAGCCGGGGGGCTGCTTATTTATTGAAAAAAAACTACAATAAAAGCTGGGAAGATGTGCATAAAGCGGAAGAATTAGGATATAAAGTTCCCGTTGGTTTTATTAATGAATTGAAAAAGGCTTCTGGCAGGACAACGTAAAAAGGGAGGTTAGATGAGTAATCTGAAAAAAATGCAGGATTTAGCCTTAAAGTTGATACTTTTCTTAGTATGGTTTGATTTTATGTGTTTTACAATTATTATTACGGCAAATATCCTGAACTGGTCTTTTTTTAACTCAAAAATAGCCAGCGCTTTCTTTACGGTATTCGGCATAAGTTTAGGTTCGCTTGCGGCGCTTTGCGCGCTGCATATAGTTTTGACCTTATCCATAATTTCTAAGTCTATAAGTACCCTGGTTAATGAAAAAGAGCCTGTTGATGAAACGGCAATTAAGAAAGACAAAAATAATTTCAGGAACCTGATTTTGACTTCTGTAGCAATAATATTGCTGGTTGTCGGATACCAGGGGATGGTTGAAAGAAATGTGGCCAGGAGCAAGGTTAAGGGGGTAGAAAACCAGGTTAAGAATATGGCCCAGTCAGTCTTAGTTTCCAAGCTGGTGGATTTAGTTCAAAACGATGACAAAGTTAACAAGTTGTATTTTCTTAGAGATGAAATACTGCTTTCTTCGGAGGAGTACAGGAGCTTGTCCCTTTTGATCCCCAGATCAGGGGAGCAGGGCCAGGTTTTTTATGAGATAACCCCCTGGGATTATGATAACAAAGACGAGACAAACATATCTAAAGCCTTGAAAAGAGTATTTGTCCCCTGCGAAGAAGACAGGAAGAAATTCAACAGAATGCTTAAAAACCAGGAGCCATTTATTGTAGTAACAAGTTACGCGATCAAAGCCTATTATCCGGTAGTCAGGGATGGAAAAATAAAGTTAATAATATTGTTAGATACAAGCCGCAATATCAGCAGTGAGTATCTTATGTCCCGTAGTTCTAAAATCGGCTCTTAGATGTTTTGCGGTAAAATTAAATTGTTATGAAAAACAGCGATTTAAATTCCAATTTGGTTTACTCTACTTCGCAGGGGGAGATTTGCCCGGGGTGCGCTCAGGCGATTGACAAATGCGTATGCCGGGACATGAAAAAAGCGGCTGTCCCTAAAACCGGTGGCGCAGTACGCCTGCGTTATGAGAAGGGCCTCAAAGGTAAAGGAATGACAATTATTACCGGTTTAGCTTTAAGCGAGGCTGGCCTTCTGGATTTGGCTAAGAAATTAAAACAGCGCTTTGGCACCGGTGGATCAGTTAAAGATTACGCTATTGAATTGCAGGGTGATTTTCAAAAGCAGGCAGGCCAGGAATTGCGTAAACTGGGATTTATCAAATGATGGGAAAGATTTCAAAAGATTATGAAGTCGGCGATCAGGCGATAGATAGCCTGATAAGCGAACTTGTCAAGAGGTCGGGCTCTGCTGAGGCTGAAAACTTGTTACGCCAGATACTGACGACTACTGTTAAGCTGGGCAGGGAGTCCAGCGATAGAGGGGACTTGAAACTGGTAAATAACGCGCTTAAGGAACTGCGTTATTCTTTTAAGATTTTTTCTCCTTATAGGTCGGTCAAAAAAGTGATAATCTTTGGTTCAGCCAGGTCAAAGATTAAGTCAGCTGAATATAAGATGGCTGAAGAATTTTCCCGTAAGCTTACTGAAAAAGGTTATATGATTGTTACCGGAGGAGGCCCGGGGGTAATGGAGGCGGGTAATAAAGGCGCAGGAAGCGGCAAGGATTTTGCCCTGAATATCCGGCTTCCTTTTGAGCAGAAGCCAAACCCTTATATTGATGAAAAAGAAAAGCTGATCAACTTTAAATATTTCTTTACCAGGAAATTGGTCTTTGTAAAAGAAACTGACGCAACCGCTGTTTTCCCCGGCGGCTTCGGCACTCTTGATGAAGGGTTTGAAATGATTACCCTGGTGCAAACCGGTAAATCCCGGCCCCGGCCGATAGTTTTAATGGAACCGAGGGGCTCGACATATTGGGCTACCTGGATGCATTTTGTAAAGAGCCAGTTAGTCAGGAAAGGGTTTATCAAGAAAGAAGACTTAAGCCTGTTCCGGATTATAAAATCTGTTGATTCGGCTGTTAAATATATAGAAGATTTTTATAGAGTATACCACTCAATAAGATATGTCGCGGGTTTGGCTGTATTAAGGTTAAACAGGGAAATTTCCGAAAAGACCTTAAAGCTTATCAATGAAGAATTTAAAGATATTTTGACAAGCGGCGAAATCAGGATTTCTCCGCCGGCGAGTAAAGAAATCCAGGAGGGGGAGTTTTTAAAATTACCCCGCCTGGCAATGAATTTTAATATGCGCGATTATGGCAGGCTCTGCGAGATGATCAGCGTTATCAACAGAGATTAAGCCGTTATGGATAAAGTTTTAGAGGGTTTAAATAAACAGCAGGTGCAGGCGGTTACTCACGGCGAAGGCCCGCTTTTAATTATTGCCGGAGCAGGCACAGGAAAGACCCGCGTAATCACCCAGCGTATTGGCTGGCTTATAAATCAAGGGCTGGCTAAGACTGATGAGATTTTAGCGCTTACCTTTACGGATAAGGCGGCCAGGGAGATGCAGGAAAGGGTGGATATCCTGATGCCTTACGGTTATACGGATATCTGGATCTCTACTTTTCATGCCTTTGGCGACCGGCTCCTGCGCGAAAACGCCCTGGTTGCCGGGTTAAACCCGGATTTTAAAGTGCTTGCGCAGTCAGAGGCTGCGGTGTTTTTCCGTGAGCACCTTTTTGAATTCACACTTAATTATTACCGTCCGTTATCTGAACCCACGCGTTTTATCGAAGCGTTGATTTCATTCTTCAGCCGGGCAAAAGATGAGGATATCTCTGCAAAAGAATATTTTCAATACGCCCAGGATTTTATGACCAAGGTTAAAGCCGGCCCGCAGGACAGCGCTAACGAAGAGCTGGCAGTGCAGCAGATGGAGGTAGCAGGGGCGTATCTTAAATATCAGGAGCTTTTGGCCAAAGAAGGATTGGTTGATTTTGGCAATCAATTTTATTTAAGCCTGCAGTTGTTACGGGAACATCCTTTGGTCCTGCAAAATTATCAAAAACAATTTAAATATATCCTGGTGGATGAATTTCAGGATACGAATTTCGCGCAGTTTCAGATCGTAAAGCTTTTGTCAGGCGCGGTAAGAAATATCACCGTTGTTGCCGACGATGATCAGTGCATTTACCGATGGCGCGGGGCTGCCTATAGCAATGTGCTGAATTTTATCCAGGAGTATCCTAAGGCGCAGAAGATCACGCTGATTCAGAACTACCGTTCCACTCAACCTATCCTGGACAGCTCTTATCAGTTAATCCAGTATAATAATCCGGAACGCTTTGAAGTAAAGGCGAAAATTGATAAACACCTTATCGGTTTGATTAAAGAGGGCCCGAAGCCTGCGCATTTACACTTTGATACGCACTCAACTGAAGCTGATAATGTAAGTAAGATTATAAAAGATAAAGTAAGTTTAAGTAAGTTTAAGTATAGGGATTTTGCTATTCTTGTGCGTTCTAATTCCGATGCCCGGGGTTTTATCCAATCGTTAAATATGCAGAATATTCCCTGGCAATTCAGCGGCAATCAGGGGTTATATGGCAGGGAAGAGGTCAAGTTGTGTATTAATTTTCTGCGCGTAATTGCCAATCCTTCGGATTCTTTAAGTTTATATTATCTGGTGAGCTCTGAAGTTTATAAGGTTAACCTCACAGATTTGACATTGTGCAATCACTTCAGCCGGCGCAGGAACCTGGCGCTTTATACGGTGTTTAATAATTTAGAAAATACTCCCGAGTTAAGCCAGGTACAGGAAGAGACCAAGGAGAAGATAAAACAGGTCCTTTCGGATATTGAGAAATTCTTGCAGGTTTCCCGTGATGAAACAACCGGCAGGTTGCTTTACAGTTTTCTTACCGACACGGGTTATCTTAAATTCCTTACGCATAACCCCAGCCTGGAAAAAGAAACTAAGATTCAGAATATCGCTAAGTTTTTTAACCAGGTGCGTGATTTTGAGCTGGTGGCTAAAGAGGACAGGGTAATAAGTTTTATCAGGCATCTTAATCTGCTTATTGAGTCAGGAGATGACCCTCCGACAGTTGAAGCGGATTTAGACCAGGATGCGGTGAATATTTTAACTATACATAAGGCTAAGGGGCTGGAGTTCCGGGTAGTATTCCTGGTCAGCCTGGTGCAGGGGAAATTCCCGCTTCCCAGGCGCTCCCAGCAGATTGAATTACCGGATACTTTGATTAAAGAGGTTCTTCCTACGGGAGATTTTCATATCCAGGAGGAGCGCAGGCTTTTTTATGTGGGGATGACACGTGCCAAAGAAGAGCTGTACCTGACTAGCGCCGAAGACTACGGAGGCAAGCGGCTGCGCAAGGTAAGCCAGTTTGTACTTGAGGCCCTGGGTAAAGATCCCGGGGAGAATACTGAAAAGAAGAAATCCGCCGCCATTGAGAGTATACGGCGTTTTGCCCCGGCCCAGGAATTACCTAAAGCACCAGCTCAAAAGATCCCGCAGGAGAAGCTGATCAGTTTAAGTTATTACCACATCGATGATTACCTGACCTGTCCTTTAAAATACAAGTATGTAAATATACTGCGCGTGCCGATTATGGAGCACCATACGGTTATTTACGGCCGGGCAATGCATGAGGCAGTCAGCCAGTATCTGTTGCATAAACTTAACGGAAGCAAAGTTACCATGGATGAGCTTTTGGATTGCTTCGAAGCTAATTTTGACCCCCAGGGATTTCTTGATGCCAATCATCAGGAGGAGCGTTTCCGTATCGGCAGGGAGGCTTTAAGCAGATTTTATAAAGATGAAGAGAAACGTAAGTCAACCCCGAAATTTATTGAAAAAGATTTTTCTTTTGTAATCGGGGATAACAAGATTACCGGCAGGTTTGACCGTATAGATATGGAGGAGGATGGCGCGGTAATCATGGATTTTAAGACATCGACGATTAAGGCCCAGAAGGATGCGGATAAACGGGTTAAGGAAAGTAAACAGCTTGCGCTTTATGCCTTGGCTTATCAGCATATATTCGGGGCTTTGCCTGTTGCAGTAGAGTTATACTTTTTGGAATCAGGGATTATCGGCAGATATGAAATTACGGAAGATGATTTAGATGATGTAAAAGAAGACATACTGCTTGTTTCCGCGGGTATCCGTCAACAGAGCTATCCGGCTAAACCTGAATACAAGGCCTGCACTTACTGCGCTTATAATCAAATCTGCCCTTTTGCGGTAATCCGTTAATCCAGTCAAGCCTTCATTATTTTCCGGAGACTTCAGTTGTTGACAACCCCCCTTATTTGGGCTATAGTCAATTAAGAATATGAAGGCGATTATTTCTATAGGAATCTGGTTAGGCAGCGGATTATTGACTATTCTGCTCTTTTTTGTGGTCTTTGTCTTGAATATCCTGCTTCTTCCTTTCGATAAAAACAAGAAAATCACCCACGCTCAGTGTTTTTGGTGGTCGGATGCGGTGATTGCCTTAAATCCTTATTGGAGTGTAAAGACGAGCGGGCTTGAGAATATAGACCATAAAAGGACCTATGTGATAATTTCTAACCATCAAAGTATGGCTGATATCGCGGTGCTTTACCAGACTAAAATGCAGTTTAAGTGGGTGGCCAAGGCGAGTTTGTTTAAAGTCCCTTTTATCGGCTGGTGTCTTGGGCTGATTAAGCATATCAGGCTCCTGCGCGGAGATTTTGCGAGCATAAAAGAGATTTACCATCAGGCAAGCCAGTGGCTGCAAAAAGATATGTCCGTATTATTTTTCCCGGAGGGCACACGCAGCGTAACTGATAAGATGAATGAATTTCAAAACGGGGCTTTTAAACTGGCGATTAAAGAAAAGAAACCAATCCTGCCCATTTGTTTAATCGGCACCCGCGATGCGATTCCTAAAGGAAGTTGGATTTTTAAAGGTAAAGTTTCAGCCAGGCTTATTGTGTTGCCGGCAATAGAAACTGATGGGTTCGGCCCCGGAGATTTTGCCCTGCTCAGGGATAATGTGCGAAACAAAATCGAAAACGCTGCCTCTGTAAACCATGTTAATAAATAAACCATATTTGTTATCTTTAATATTTTTTGTTTTTGCCTTGTTTGGATGCAGCCATCTTCCGGCCAGGGAGGTCCTTTATCAGACATCGACTATCCAGGCGCTTTCTGCCGGCGATTATGACGGCCAGACAACGCTTTGTGCTCTTAAGCAGCACGGGGATTTTGGATTAGGTACTTTTCAGGGGCTGGAGGGGGAGATGGTTGCCCTGGATGGCTTGTTTTATCAGGTTAAAGTTGACGGCCGCGTTCACTTGGTAAATAAAGCAACTGGAATTCCTTTTGCACAGGTGACTTTTTTTAATGCTGATAAAACATTTACTGTGGATCATGAATTAAATTATGCGGACCTGGGCGGGTATTTGGATAAATTATTGTCTTCAAAGAATATTTTTTATGCCGTGAAGATCAGCGGGTTGTTCAAATATGTAAAAACCAGGAGCGTGCCTAAACAGGCTAAGCCGTATCCAGGACTTGATCAGGCGGTTAAAGAGCAAAAAGTCTTCGAATTCCATAATATAAAAGGTACCATAGTGGGTTTCCGCTCTCCGGAATATTCCAAAAATCTTAGTGTTGGAGGTTACCACCTGCATTTTATCAGCCAGGATAGATTAAGCGGCGGGCATTTACTGGATTTTCAGGCCTCCGGATTAAAAATTGAAATTGACGAGACCGCGGATTTTTATTTAAGCCTGCCAACAAATGAGGAATTTCTTAACCTTAATCTTAACGCGGAAGAGGTAAAGACAGGTTCAAGTGAATAAGCTTGCGAATTTGCAAGGGGAGGCGTATATGCATAAAATATTTAAAGTTTTATTTATAATTATTGTGATATTTGTGGCTATCTTTCTTGTCGCCAGTGTTCTATTCGCAGTTTATGCGCCCAAGATTGTTGAAGACCAGATACGGCAGAATCTAAAAGTTAAAACCAGCCTTGGGAAAATAAGTTTAAGCATGCCTTTTACCGTTACCCTTGAGAAGCTGGAGATCGGAAGCCTGGCGAATATAAAGAAGATATCCTTTTCGCCGAATTTAATCGCTTTGTTATTCGGCAAGGTAGTTATCCATGGCCTAACCATTACCGAGCCGGTGATCAACCTTGAGCAGTCCGCGGATGGAAAATTAAACCTGCCGGCCTTAAGCCAGGAAGGCAAGCCGCCGGAAGTTTATCCTACCAGCCTTAAGGTTGTGGATGCTAAGATAGTTTTTACGGATAGAAAAGTAAGCGCTGCCGGATTTCAGGTTATTGTCGAAAAATTAAACATAAGCATCTCCAAGGTTTCCCTCCCCGTGACATCGCTGGCTACGGATTTTAATTTAAGCTGCCAGCTTTCAAGCCCGGCGGGCCAGGTTCTTGGCGGGATTATATTCTCCGGGTGGCTTGATTATCTGGCTAAGGATATGGATGCCAGATTGGTGGTTAAAGACATGGATGTAACTGATTTTTCCCCATACTACGGAAATTTTATTTCAAACAAAAAACTCCTCTCGGCAAAACTTAACCTTGATTCAACCTTCAAAGCCAGAAATAATGCTTTGAATATTGTTACGGATTTTAATCTCTCTAATCTTGTTTATGAAAAAACCGAGGAGCAGCAACTGGATCTGGATTTGGCAAAGAATGCCCTGGATCTGTTTACTGATGCCGATGGCAGGCTGAACCTGGTGTTTAATATTGAAACTAAACTGGATAATCCGGCCTTAAGCCGGGATAAATTACAAAAGATCATTTTAAAAGCGGCAATGAAGAATTTGAGCAACCAGTCTCCGCAGCAGATAGCTGATAAAGTAAGCAATGTTATAGAAAAATTCAAGGGATATAGTAAGGAGCTAAAAGGGATATTTGGAAAGTAGCCGTAAAATTATGGACGAACAAAAAACAAAATCATTAAGGAATATTGAAGAAAAGATGGAGGGCTTAGATAGCGGTTCTTTGCGCTACCATATTTTAGAAAGCGCAAAGAACTTTAAGAGCTCCTGGATTGAGCTGGGCCGTTCTCTCTATTCAGTCTGGAAAGACAAGCTGTATAAAGAGTGGGGGTATGTAAATTTTGATATCTATGTCAGCCGCGAGATAGGCATACGTAAGCAGACGGCAATGAAGCTGCTTAAGTCGTATTATTTCCTGGAAAAAGAAGAACCCCAGTATTTAAAAAGCGATTATGCGCAAGAAAGCCGGGCCGCCAATATCCCCAGCTATGAGTCGGTGGATATACTGCGCCAGGCAAAGAATAAAAAAGTATTGGATGAGGATGATTATAAGAACCTGAAAAAAGAGATTTTTGAAAAGGGCAGGGATGCCCAGGAGTTAAAGAAGAACCTGGGTGTGATTATCAGGCAGCGCCAGGAGTTGGACCCGGAGGAGGCGCGGGAGAAAAGAAAACTGGCTCTTGCCAGGAGGATATTAGGGCAGTTGCGTATGTTGAAACAGGAGGCGGAGGTTTTGAAAATGCTTCCTATGCCCTTGATTAAAGAGCTGGATGTTTTAATCAAGAAGATTGATGCTGAGATAGCCGGTTGAAGCCTGCCTGCTGACAGCAAGGATATGAAGGCGAAAAGAGAGGGTGGTCTTATGGCAGCTGATACTAAAGATATGACGGCCTTGGAGAAAAAGATGCTTGCTTTGAGGGTGCGCGAGGAAGACATCATAGAAAGTTTTATCCGCTCAAGCGGGCCCGGGGGCCAGAATGTTAATAAGACCGCTACCTGTGTATATCTGAAACATTTGCCTACGGGCTTGGAGGTAAAATGCCAGCGCCAGCGTTCTCAACTGCTCAACCGGAATCTGGCCAGGCATATTCTTTTAAGTAAAATTGAAAACAGGATTAAGCGCGACCTTTTGCAAAAACAGTCGTTTAAGGCAAAGTCTATGCGCCAGAGCAGCAAGAAACCCAAGGGCCTTAAATTGATGATCCTTGAGGGGAAGCGCCGGCATTCGGAAAAGAAATCTACGCGTAGAAAAATCCGCGAAATTGAGATTGCATAACTATTTTCTTGTGATAGAATAAATAAACACTTAAGTTATTGAGATATTTAAAAGGAGAATTGTATGGGGTATGGTTTAGGTTTTATGAGCGGTTTGATTTCATTGGCCTTGACGATCTGGCTGGTATATTTCAGCGTCTCGGTCCTCCAGAAGCTGGATAAGGTAATTGAGCTATTGAATAAAAAATAGCTTTCTATTAAATTTATTGACTTGCTGAGCTACTTATAATATAATATTAAGAATTAGAAAGAGAGGGAAGAAAATTGGTTTTGGTAAAGGAAAAGAAAGCAAAATTGATTAATGATTTTAAGGTGCATGCCAGGGATACTGGTTCTGCTGAAGTTCAGATTGCCATTCTAACGGAAAGAATCAATAGTCTGGGTGATCATTTTAAAACACATAAAAAGGATCTACATTCTCGCCGTGGCCTGCTCTTGTTGGTTGGCAGGCGCCGCAGCCTGCTCAAATATCTCAAGGACAAGGATTTGAAGAAATACGAAGAGGTCTTGGGAAAACTTCACTTGAGAAAGTAAGGCTCCAGACATTTCACCTATTAAATAAAGAAAGAGCTAAAATAATGCAAAATAAAAGCTTGAAAATTAAATTCGGTAAAAATGACCTTATCCTGGAAACCGGCAGGATCGCTAAGCAGGCCAATGGTTCGGTTACTGTTACTTACGGCTCAACCGTGATTTTGGTTACTGCCTGTATGTCCAGGGAAATAAGGGAAGGGCAGGATTTTTTTCCTCTGACTGTAGAGTACCAGGAGAAAACTTATGCCGCAGGCCGCATCCCCGGAGGTTTTTTTAAACGCGAGGGCAGGCCTTCAGAAAATGAAATTTTAGGTTCCCGTCTTATTGACCGGCCAATACGCCCGTTATTCCCCGAAGGTTTTTTAAATGAAGTTCAGGTTATGGCAATTGTCCTCTCAAGCGACGGAGAGAATGATCCGAATGTCCTGGCTTTGATTGGAGCAAGCGCGGCTTTATCTATTTCAGATATTCCTTTTAATGGTCCTTTAGCCAGTTGCCGTGTAGCCAGGATAAACAATGAACTTGTCTTAAATCCTACTTTTGCAGAACTAGCGGATTCAGATTTAGAAGTAGTTTTAGCCGGTAATGGCAAAGGCGTGGTGATGCTTGAATCAAAGGCCAAAGAGGTCTCCGAAGAGGTTTATCTTGAGGCGGTAAAATTCGGGATGGAGAGTTTAAAACCGATAATCAGCATGCAGGAAGAATTCTGCCGGCTTTACGGGGTAGAAAAAGCGAAGGTTGAACTTAAGCTCATCGATCCGGCCTTAATGCAGAAAATTGAATCACTCGCCCGGGAAAAATTAGACAAAGTATATAAATTAAGCAAAAAGGAAGAACGCGAAGAAGAGGTTGCTCTCTTGACCAAGGAGCTGGAATTACAATTAACTACTGAAGGTTTTTTGGCGGAGGATATCCATACCGGCCTGCACGAAGTAGAGAAGAAGCAGGTGCGTAAGATGATCTCCGAAGAAAACATCCGTATTGACGGCCGTTCCTTTAAAGAGATCCGTCCGATCAGCTGCGAAGTTTCGGTTCTTCCGCGCACTCATGGCTCGAGCCTTTTTACCCGGGGCCAGACTCAGAGTTTAGCTGTAACTACTTTGGGCACAGGCGAAGATGAACAGTTAATTGAGTCGCTGGAGGGCGAGAAAAAGAAATCTTTTATGCTGCATTATAATTTTCCTTCGTTTAGTGTCGGAGAAACAAGGCCTGTACGCAGCCCCGGCAGGCGCGAGATTGGCCACGGCGCTTTAGCGGAAAAGGCACTGCTTGCGGTAATGCCGTCAAAAGAGAAGTTTCCTTATACTATAAGAGTAGTTTCTGAGATTTTGGAATCCAATGGTTCAAGCAGCATGGCTTCTGTTTGCGCTGCTACCTTGTCTTTAATGGATGCCGGAGTTCCGATTAAAGAAGCCGTAGGCGGAGTTGCCTTAGGGTTAGTTAAAGAGGGCAATAAAGCGACAATCTTAACGGATATCGCCGGATTAGAGGATCATTTTGGCGATATGGATTTTAAAGTCGCAGGTACCAGGCAGGGAGTTACCGCCGTGCAGCTGGATCTTAAGATTGACGGGATCAGCTTAGACCTGCTTAAAGATTGCCTTGCGCAGTCCAAAGAGGCCAGGTTCTTTATCCTG
>JAQUSM010000068.1 GCA_028715095.1 Candidatus Omnitrophota bacterium | reverse complement strand
TGAGCCGGAAGAGGTTGACCTGGTGATTGAACCCAAAGATTTAAGGATAGATACTTATCGTTCAAGCGGTCCGGGCGGACAGCATATGCAGAAAACCGATTCAGCGGTAAGGATTACTCATATTCCTACCGGCACAGTGGTTGCCTGTCAGGATGAACGTTCGCAGATAAAGAACAAGGCCAAGGCAATGAGGGTTTTACGCGCGCGTATTTTAGAGTCCAAAATTGAAGCAGAGGCAAAGAAAGTATCCAGCGCAAGAAAGATTCAGATCGGTACCGGAGACCGCAGCGAAAAGATCCGCACTTATAATTTTCCTGACCGCCGGGTTACGGATCACAGGATTAACTTTACCTCGCATCAATTAGAAGCGATTTTAGAAGGCCAAATGGATGAATTGACAGAGGCCCTCTTAAAAGCGGAAGAAGAAAAAAAGAGTGAACGAGGCTGAATTAGTTTTAACCCATGTTTTAGATTGTAACCGGCTGTCCCTATACCTGAATAAGGATATGAACTTAAGCGGGGATAAATCCGTGTTACTTTCTTCAATATTAAAACGTAGGATCCTTGGCGAGCCTGTGCAGTATATCCTGGGTGAAACCGAATTCATGGGCATTAAGTTTAAGGCCGACAGCCGCGCGTTAATCCCCAGGCCGGAGACGGAAATTCTGGTTGAGCAGGCCTTAAATCAGGCGCAACAGATGAAGGTTAGATCTCCTAAGATTTTGGATCTTGGCACAGGTTCAGGCTGTATTGCAGTTTCAATAGCTAAAAGCCTCAAACATGCAGATGTTTGGGCCAGCGATATATCTAGCGCGGCTTTGCAATTAGCCGGAGAGAATGCTATTTTAAATAACGTAGAAATCAAATTTATGCAGAGCGATCTTTTTGATGCGCTGAAATTTAAAGATGATAAATTTGATTTAATTATCAGCAATCCTCCTTATGTATCAAACGGGGAATTCCATGCTTTGGCCAAAGAAATATCTTTTGAGCCGCCTTTAGCCTTAAGGGCAGGCGCCGATGGTTTGGATTTTTACCGCCGCATAGTTCCCCAGGCGGCGGATTATTTAAAAGATGGAGGTTTGTTAATTTTTGAGGTAGGGTTAAATCAGGCTTATTTTGTTAAAGGGATGCTTGAGAAAGAAGGCTTTGATCAGTTGACCATGGTCAAAGATTATAATAATATTGAACGCGTAGTTATGGCTAAGAAGAGGTAGCTTAAAAATGGATAAACTTGTTATCGAGGGCGGGGTTAAACTTAAGGGCGAAGTTACTGTCTCCGGGGCAAAAAACGCGGTGCTGCCGATTTTGGCCGCGACCCTTCTTACTGACGAACCGTGCGTAATTAAAGGTGTGCCGAACCTGCGCGATACCAATAGTATGCTGAAGATTTTGCGCGCGCTGGGAAAGTGCGCCGAGTTTGATAAGGGTAAGGTTAGTATTTGTGCCGGTAAAGCCGCAAGCTATATCGCCGAATATAAACTGGTTTCTACTATGCGTGCTTCATTTTGTGTTTTGGGCCCGCTTTTAGGAAAGCTCAAGAAAGCCAAGGTTTCGCTCCCCGGAGGCTGTGTTATCGGCGTGCGCCCCGTAGATTTACATCTTAAAGGTATCAAGGCTTTAGGCGCTGATATAAGTATTGATTCCGGGTATGTAATTGCCAAGACAACCAAGTTAAAAGGCGCGTATGTTTATTTAGGCGGCGTATACGGTTCATCGGTTTTAGCTACTGATAATGTGATGATGGCTGCGGTTTTGGCCAAAGGCAAAACCATAATTGAGTCGGCGGCTTGTGAACCGGAGGTATCGGATTTAGCGGAATTCCTGATTAAAATGGGCGCAAAGATTAAAGGGCACGGCACCCCGGTTATTGAAATCGAAGGGGTAAAACATTTACATGGAGCAACGCATTCTATAATTCCCGACCGTATTGAAGCCGGTACTTTGATCCTGGCTTCTTTGGTTACCGGAGGTGATTTATTAATTAAAAATGTGCAGTACCAGCATCTGGGGTCCTTGATCGATAAATTGAATGAGGCAGGGGCGAATCTTCAGCGTGTCGACGGTGCTTTGCATGTTAAGGGCAACAGGAGATTAAAATCTGTAAATATAACCACGCTTCCATACCCGGGTTTCCCTACCGATATGCAGGCGCAGATGATGAGCTTGATGTCAATCACCCCGGGGATAAGCGTAATTACCGAAAAGATTTATCCCGACAGGTTTATGCATGTTTCGGAACTTAACCGTATGGGCGCGCATATCCAAAGAGAAGGCCCACACGCTATTGTTGAAGGCATAAAGAGTTTATCCGGCGCCCCGGTCATGGCATCTGATTTGCGCGCCTCAGCCTGTCTGGTCCTGGCGGGATTGGCTGCACGCGGGAAAACATCAATCTCCAGGATTTATCACTTAGAGCGCGGATATGAAAACATCGAGCAGAAACTGGTTAACCTGGGGGCAAAAGTCTGGAGAGAAAAAGAATGATTCTGATGATTGATAATTATGATTCTTTTACTTACAACCTGGTGCAGTATTTAGGAGAATTAGGCCAGGCAGTCAAGGTTTACCGCAATGACGCATTAAGTATCGGGGATATTAAAAAACTTAATCCTGCGAAGATAGTCATATCTCCCGGCCCGGGCAGGCCGGAGGATGCGGGTATCTCCTGTGATGTTATCCGTGAATTTGGCGGTAAGATTCCTATTCTGGGAGTTTGCCTTGGCCATCAGGCAATAGGGTTCGTTTATGGAGCTAAGATAGTGGGGGCCAAAAAGCTTATGCACGGCAAAACCTCCAAGATATACCATAATAAAAAAGATATCTTTAAGGGGATAGCTAACCCTTTTGTAGCTACGCGGTATCATTCATTATTGGTTGAAAAGAAAAGCCTGCCTGGCTGCCTTGAAATAACCGCTTCTACGGCTGAAGATGAGATTATGGGGCTAAAGCATAAGGCATATCCTGTTTGGGGGGTGCAGTTCCACCCGGAATCCATACTTACTAAAAGCGGAAAGCAGATATTGGATAACTTTATTAAGTTAAAATGATCAGAGACCTGGTTAAACAACTGGTTAATAAAAAAGACTTGACCGCTGCGCAGATGCAGCAGGTAATGCAGGATATATTGAGCGGGTCTACGGAAACCGCTGATATCATTAATTTCCTGACTTCTTTAAATGAAAAAGGCGAGACAGTCGAAGAGTTGACCGCGGCGGTAAAAGAAATGCTTAAATATGTCGAGCCGATTATCATAGATGCTGAGAATATACTGGATACTTGCGGGACCGGAGGGGATAAAAAGGGCACCTTCAATATCTCGACAATTACCGCTTTGGTTGCCAGCGGAGCCGGCATTACTGTGGCTAAGCATGGGAATCGTTCGGTATCCAGTAAATGCGGCAGCGCCGACATCCTGGAGGCCCTGGGTGTAAATATCAATATGGACAAGGCCGGGATCAAGAAGTGCCTTGAAGAGATCGGCATCGCTTTTTTGTTCGCTCCGAACCTTCATCCGGCAATGAAAAATGTTATGCCGGCCAGAAAACAGATTGCCGGAAAAACCATGTTTAATATCCTGGGTCCGCTGATTAACCCGGCACGCGCAACTAACCAGTTAATCGGGGTGTATTCAAGTGAATGGACCAGGCCATTGGCGCAGGTCTTATATAATCTGGGCTCTAAACATGTTTTAGTGGTGCATGGAGCTGACGGTTTGGATGAAGTGACCACTACCGATAAAAGTTTTGTTTCCGAGGCTAATAAAGGGGTATTTAGAGATTATGAAATAAGCCCGCAAGATTTTGGCATGGCCAGAGCTAAGCCCGATGATTTGGCCGGAGGTTCAATCGGGGAGAATGTTAAAATTTTCCAGGATGTATTAGGCGGCAAAAAGGGCCAAGCCCGGGATATTGTTTTATTAAATTCCGGTTGCGCTATTTATGCCGCTGACAAAGCTGAGAGTATCGCCGAAGGAATAAAATTGGCTGAAAAATCGATCGATTCAAAGGCGGCCTTAAGAAAACTGGAATTATTAAAGGAGTATCCAGGCTAAGATGGCTAAAGTTGATACCTTAAAAGAAATTGTGGCAAAGAAAAAAGAAAGAATTGTTTTATCTAAACAGCAACTTTCTGAAGATGATTTAAAGGCAAAATTAACCGGTCTGCCGCCTTGCCGTCCGTTTAAAGAGGCAATCAGCAAGCCGCGCCAAATTTCTCTTATCGCCGAGATTAAACAATCTTCGCCTTCCAGGGGCCTGATCCGCCAGAATTTTAACCTGCATGATATTGCCCAAAGCTATCAGGAGGCGGGGGTCCAGGCAGTCTCTGTATTAACTGAGGAGGATTTCTTTGGCGGTAATCCGCTTTATATAAATGAAGTAAAAAATATAATTTCCGGACCGGTTTTAAGAAAAGATTTTATTTTAGAAGCTTATCAGGTATATGAATCGCGTTATTTAGGAGCGGATGCGGTTTTATTGATCGCGGATTTATTAACTAAAGATAAACTGGCGGAGTTAATGCAATTGGCTGATAGTTTGGGTATGGATTATTTAGTGGAAGTGCATGATGAAAAAGAGCTTAAAAAAGTGCTTAACCTGAAACCTCCCATAATCGGGATAAATAACCGCAACCTGCGCACCCTGGAGGTTGATTTCAAGACTACGGAAAAATTATTTACCTTGATCCCCCGGGATAAAGTCGTGGTTGTAGAGAGCGGAATCAGGAATTATCAGGATGTTTTGTTCCTAAAGATATTGGGGGCAAGCAGCGTGTTGATCGGCACTGCCTTTATGGAAGCTGAAGATATCAAGAAAAAGGTAGAGGAGGTAATGGGTTGGTAAGGGTGAAGATTTGCGGGATAACTAATCTTGAAGATGCCCTTGTATCTTTATTCAGCGGAGCCAGCGCGTTAGGTTTTGTTTTTTATAAAAAAAGCCCCCGTTATATCAGCCCTGTTTGCGCCAGAAATATTTCGCGCATTTTGCCTAAAAAGATCATCCGGGTAGGTGTTTTTGTTGACGAGGATGTCAAGACGGTGAAGAAAATTGCCAGGCTTTGCGGTTTAAATATGCTGCAGTTCCATGGCCATGAGCCTGCCGCTTTTTGCCGTAAATTCAAAGGTTATAAGGTCATTAAAGCCTTCCCTGTTAAAGACAAGCTGGATTTATCCAAAATATCGGAATATAAAGGCTGCGCCTGCCTTTTTGATACTTACTTAAAAGGTAAGCCTGGCGGCACAGGAAAAAAGTTTAACTGGAATTTATTAAGAAAACTGGATAGAATAAAGGCTCCGGTTTTTCTTTCCGGCGGCCTGACTGCCGGCAACGTAGGTGAGGCAATTAAATTATTAAAACCCGATTGGGTGGATGTTTCAAGCGCATTGGAATCAAGGCCGGGTAAAAAGGACCACCGGAAGATAAAAGAGTTTATGGTAAAGTGCTCTAGGTTATGAAAAAATGCCCATTTTGCCGGGAAGAGATCCAGGATGACGCAATAAAATGCAAGCATTGCGGCGAATTCCTGAATAAAAGGAACAAAGGATTAAATTGTCTTTTGGGCTGCCTGGTTACATTTCTTATATTGGTTGTTTTGGGCATTTTATTTCTTTATCTGGTTTTTGGGTTTTTAAAGAATGCGATTCTGGGGACTCCTTTTATGGGAGTGAACCTGCCGCATTTTTACCTGCCGTTAAACGCGCAGGACGCACAGATTATGCTTAAGGATCTAGGGGAAGGAATTCGCTCCTTCTGGGAAAGTATTGTTGGAGGTTCGCTGCAGGATTACCAAAGGATTTACCCATGACGCAAAAGATTTTACCGGATAAAACAGGGCATTTTGGCATTTTTGGAGGCAGGTTCGTCCCGGAAACGCTGATCTATGCCCTGGATGAATTGGAAAAAGAATATCTTGCGGTTAAAAAAGATAAAAGATTCCGTGAGGAATTCTCCTCCTATCTTAGTGAATATGCCGGCAGGCCTACTCCGTTATATCTGGCTAAGAATTTGAGCAAGCATATTGGAATAAAAAAAGTTTATCTGAAAAGAGAGGACCTTTTGCACACCGGCGCACATAAGATAAATAATACTTTGGGCCAGGCTATTCTTGCCAGGAAAATGGGAAAGAAAAGGGTGATTGCCGAGACCGGCGCCGGACAGCATGGAGTAGCTACCGCGACAGTGGC
>JAQUSM010000067.1 GCA_028715095.1 Candidatus Omnitrophota bacterium | reverse complement strand
CCATCTGCGGCCGGTAATTCGGGGAAATAATTGTCGCCATAATATTTCCGCCAAAAGCCGGTCGTGTCTGTAATAATATTTTTTTGTCAGGTTCGATGTCCAGGCCGGTGCAATCCGCGGTTAAGCCGGCTTTAATATTTATCGCCACCCGCGAAATTAAAGACCTGCCTATATTTGTCGCCCCGCATAAAAGGATCTCGGGCTTATATTTTCTTACCAGTTCAACTAAAATATTCGTATACGGCTCATCCTGGAAATTCGCTAGCTCCGGATCCTCTACCAGATATATGTTATCCGCTCCGCAAAAAATCAGCTCATCCAGCTGGTCTTCTAATTTATTGCCGATCAAAACTCCGCTCACCTGGCAATTTAATTTCCTGGACAGCTCCTGCGCCTTGCCTAATAATTCATAGGAAACCGACTGCACCCGGCCATTTTTCTGCTCGACAAACACCCATATCCCCTTATAACCTTTTATATCCGGCAAATCACATTTAGCCGGAGTTTTCTCTAACAAAACTGCCTTAAACTTACAAGCGTCTTTACAGGCACCGCAAAGGGTACATTTATTTAAATCGATTACCGCTTTCTTCTCCATTATACGGATGGCATCAAACGGGCAGGCCTTTACGCAAAGAGAGCAACCCGTGCATTTTTCAATAATAATCGAAATCGGCATCTTAATTAACCTCGCCTTTAACTAAATCCACCAACTTCTTGGCAATATCGGGAATCTCGCCCGTCAGCATCTGTCCGCCAACCCTGGGAGTAGGAGTAAAAATTTTCACAACCTGTGTAGGTGAACCGCACAAACCAATCTGCTGCGGATCCAACTGCAATTCTTTCTGGGTAAAAGTAGTAATCTTGGCCGACTTTGCCTTCATCAACCCTCTTAATGAAGGTATCCTCGGCTCGTTGATCTCTTTAACCACGGTTAAAAGCGCCGGCAGCGGAGTCTCAATAATTTCAAACCCTTCCTCCAGCATCCTCTCAACCTTCATCAATTTATCAGTCGCCTCTTCTATTTTTTTTACATAAGTTACCTGCGGAATATTTAAATGCGTGGATATCCCCGGCCCAACCTGCGCCGTGTCCCCGTCCGAAGCCTGCTTGCCGCAAATAATCAAATCAAACGCGCCCAGCTTCTTAATCGCCCCTGCCAAAGTATAGCTGGTTGCCCAGGTATCGCTTCCGGCAAAAGCGCGGTCGCAGACCAGGAATCCTTCATCGGCCCCCATAGATATTGCTTCGCGTAAAGCCCCATCCGCTTGCGGCGGCCCCATAGTCAAAACAGAAACCTTGCCCCCGAATCTTTCCTTAAGCCGAACCGCTTCTTCAATCGCGTACATATCAAAGGGGTTAATAATAGACTTTACCCCTTCGCGCATGAGCGTATTTGTCTCAGGATTAATTCTTACCTCGGTTGTTTCAGGAACCTGTTTTATACAAACTACTATATTCATTTTTTTATCTGCCTAATTATATCACTTACTCAAACTTACTTAATCTTACTTATAATTACCTATTTAGCCATCTCTTTAATCAACTGCAAAGCGATAATATTGCGCTGCACCTGATTTGTCCCCTCGTAAATCTGGGTAATCTTGGCATCGCGCACATATTTCTCAATCGGATAATCCTTCATATAACCATACCCGCCGAATAACTGCAAGGCATCCACTGTAACTTTCATCGCTACATCCGAAGCATACATCTTGGCCATCGCGGATTCTTTTGCCACATCCTTGATTCCGGCATCAACCATCCTGGCAGTTGAATATACCAGGCCGCGCGCTGCCTCAACTTCAGTCGCCATATCCGCCAGCATCCACTGGATCCCCTGAAAACTTGAAATAGGTTTTCCAAACTGCACCCTCTCGCGCACGTATTTTACTGCCAACTCAAGAGCACCTTGCGCAATACCTAAAGCCTGCGCAGCTACTCCCGGCCGAGACATATCAAAAGTCTTCATCGTCACGATAAAACCCATACCTTCTTTAGAAAGAAGATTCCTTGCGGGAATCTTACAGTCCGTAAAGATTAACTCGCGCGTACTCGATGCACGGATGCCGAATTTATCCTCTTTCTTGCCGAAAGTAAAACCCGGTGTACCTTTCTCTACAATAAAAGCTGAAGCTCCTCGGGCGCCCTTTGACTTATTAGTCATGGCAATCACAACATAGGTCTCGGCGTCACCGCCATTGGTAATAAAATGTTTCAGGCCGTTTAAAATATAATAATCGCCTTCTTTTTTCGCGGTAGTCTTGATCCCTGAAGCATCTGATCCTGCCTCCGGTTCAGTAATCGCAAATGCCGCTACCTTCTTGCCTTTAGCTAAATCCGGCAAGTATTTCTTCTTCTGCTCATCGTCACCGAATAAAACAATCGGGAATGTCCCTAACGCGCTGGCGGCATAACAAACAGCAATACCTCCGCAAGCCCTGGAAAACTCTTCAGTAGCAAGGCATAAATTAAAAACGCTGGTGGCAAAACCGCCGTATTCTTCAGGGATGAATAATCCAAACATATCAGATTCAGCCATAACCTTTAAAACATCCCAGGGATACTCTTCACTAATATCATACTTAGCCGCAGCCGGACGGATCTTATCTTCGGCAATCTTATGCGCCAACTCCTTGATCATCTTCTGTTCATCAGTCAACAAATAATCCATCTCTTCCTCCTGTATGTAGGGACGTTTCTAAACCCAAAGCAAGACCTGTCCCTAGCCTAAAGCTAAAAGTGTCCCCTTAAGCCTGCTCCTTATCTGGAGCTTGTAAATTAACAGATTTAAAAATTGTAGCATATTATTTAGATTTTACAAGATTTTTAACAGGGCAATTTCCTGGCAGTTGGGGAATTTGCAGCAGTTAATACATTCCGCCCAAATTTTATGGGGAAGGGCATCTTGCTTAATTCTTTTAAAACCTAATTTTTTAAAAAATTCCGGTTTATATGTTAATACAAAAACCTTCTTTGCCCCCATAACCCTGGCTTCCGCAATGCAGGCTACTACCAGGTCCCGCCCGATACCTTTGCCCTGTTTATTTTTAGCCACTGCCAAAGATTTAATTTCCGCTAAGTCATCCCAGGAGATATGCAGCGCCGCGCATCCGGCTACCTTACCTTTATCTTCATATACCCAGAAATCCCTTATATTCTCATAAAGTTCATTCAGCGAACGGGGCAGCATCTCATCGTGCCTGGCAAAGCAGGCAATCAACTCCTGGATTTGTTTTATATCACTTATTTTCGCCTTCCTAATCATCCCTATTTAATCTCCGTGCCTTTTGCTACCACCACAATTCCCGATGCGCTGACAAAAAATCTTTTTTTGTCTTCTTCCAGGTTAAAACCAATAATCATCCCCTGGGGGATATTAACATCTTTATCGATAATCGCCCGCTTAATTTTAGCGTACCTGCCGACATTGACGCCTTCCATAAGAATCGAGTCATATACTTCGGAAAAACTATTTATCCTCACATTAGGAGATAGTATTGAACGCTGCACGCGGCCCCCGGAAACCACGCAGCCTTCAGAAACCACAGAATCAAGCACCAGCCCAACCCGCCCTTCTTCACGGTCTCCTGAATGCACGGTCTTTACCGGTGGATACTGCTCCTGGAATGTCCTCACCGGCCACTCCTGGTCATAAAGATTAAAGGTAGGGTTAACCTGGATCAACTCCATATTCGCTTCATAATAAGCATCGATCGTACCTATATCCCTCCAGTACCCTTCATTTTTATCTTTACCGCGGAAATTATAGGCAACAATCTTCATCCCCCTCTTTAACATCTGCGGGATAATATCTTTGCCGAAATCATGCGAAGATTTATTATTTTTAGCATCCTCAAGCAGCTCCTGCATCAGGACAGATTGTTTAAATACATAAATCCCCATGGAACCATAGATCTGATCCGGTTTTCCGGGGATAGTTTTGGGATTAGACGGCTTCTCGTAAAAACCCGTAACCTTGCCCGACGGATCCACCTCAACCACCCCGAGATGCTTGGATTTGCTCTTTTCTATCTCCACGACCCCCACCGTAAGGTCAGCGTCTTGCTCCCGGTGCACATCAATCATGGAATAATAATCCATTTTATAAACATGATCGCCGGCCAAAATCAATACCTCATCAGGACGGTCCATTTCTAACGTATAAAGATTCTGATAAATCGCATCAGCTGTCCCCATATACCAGGAATCCCCTATACGCTGCTGGGCGGGAAGCAGCTCTATAAATTGCCCCAGCTCCGAAGGCAGAAAATTCCAGCCCAGGCGGATATGCCTCTGCAAAGATGCGGATTTATACTGTGTAAGGATATAAATCTTGCGCATCCCCGAATTGATGCAATTACTTAAAGTAAAATCTATAATCCGGTATATCCCGCCAAAAGGCACCGCGGGTTTAGTGCGGTCTTTGGTCAAAGGAAGCAACCGCTCTCCTTTTCCACCGGCCATAATAAATGTTAAAACTTTCCGCATCATTTTAAAAACGCTCCGATTATGCCGTGCCTGATCATCATCACCGCGATAGCCGCCAGCAATATATACATTATCTTGGAAAAAGCCCTTGTGCCGCTGGGGCCGAATACCTTCATAATTGTATCAGTCTTAACCAAAGTAATCCAGACAAAAAACATATTCAAGATTAATGAAACTAATGTGACCGCGGCGCCAAAGCTGTTCATCATCATCAGCGTAGTAGTCAAAACCGCCGGCCCGGTTATTAATGGCGTGCCCAGCGGGAATACCCCCATATCTTTGTCATGAGAACTGGTCAATACGCTCTTCTGCGCACCGGGCAACAAAAGGCGCACAGCAATAACAAACAATAGCGCTCCTCCGGCAATCTGAAAATCAGGTATGGTTATGCCTAAGAGCGAAAAAACCCAGGTGCCTAAAAACATAAAAATAACCGCGATAACCATTGCGGTGATAACCGCGTCAAAAATTATCTTATTTTTCTGGGCTTTTGAGGACCCCTCAACCAGAGAAAAAAAGATTGGGATATTGCCGATGGCATCAACCGCCACAAACAGCGGAATAAAGCTAAGTATATACGGCCTAAGCGCTTCCATCATGATTATATTATATAAAATCTCCGCCCAAAACGCAATATAAATTTTAATAAGACGCTTTATATATCTCTTTATATGTCTTGAGGTTACAAAACAATTACTTTTTGCTAAATCAAAAGAATTGTTTTGTAACCCATTCAAAATAAACTAATTAGACAAAGCGTCTTACTTATTCAATTTTTCGAATCAGCGGCAGACAAAGAAAGCTGGTCAACGCGGATAAAACAATCAGCCACTTTAAACCGACAAGCGGCAGCAGGAATGCCCCGGATAAATTACTGGCTACCCCGGATAAATTATTTAAACTGCACAGCAGGGCAAATGAAGTTGCCTCCAGCCCCTTAATTGAATGCCGGGCCATAAAATCCATGACCATCAAGAATATAAACATTCCCAAAAAACTATAGGCTGTATCATAAACAACAGCAGTCACGGGAGTATAGTACAAATAGCTTAAAGTAGTCAAAGCCCCCAGGAATACGGAAAAATACAGCCACTTCTTGATATTTATCCTCTGGCTGAATTTATAATACAGCAGCGAACCGACAACCCCGCAGACCGTGCTGATAGTCCCTAACGTGCCAATCCACATCTTGCCCCACTTAAACGTATCCCGCTGCATAAAAAATAAAGGCGTCCCAAAAGAAGGTGAATACTTGTACAGGAAAATAAATAACCCGATAATCAATATCTTTTTATCGCTAAAAAGCCTTTTTAAATCAGCTAATAAAGATCCATATTTTTTCTCTCCCGGCTCCTCCCTGTAAAAATAAGCCGGAAGCCCTACCAGCAAATAAATAGGAACAAGGCATAAAAAAGCGGTCTTATAATCCCATTTCTCGGCGATAAAAGCCCCGCCTATACCGGTAAACAGGCCTGCCACTAAAATTGAAACCCATTGGATGCTCTGGATTTTCCCGGTAGCCTGGTATTTCTTGCCTTCCACGCACATTATGCCGTCAACCGCTACATCGCGGAAAGCGGCGTTGGCGGAAGTAACCGCAAGCAAAATCACCAGGAAAATAATCGGCATCTGCATCAGGCCCAGGAATAAAACAAAAATTATATCCAGGCCCAGAGAAATAAATATCCAGCATTTCTTACTGAAAGAATGGTCTATGACATAACCGATGAACGGCTTCACCATCCAGGCAAAAGTAGTCAGGCTGCCAAGGATCATTATCTTTTCCGGCGAGAAATGCAGGGTTTCTTTAAGGTAATAGAACAGCCCCTGGCCAGGCAGGCCTTCTATGCCTTGCGTAAAATAAACCGCGCTGCTCAGCGCAAATATCCAAAATAACTTCTTAT
>JAQUSM010000066.1 GCA_028715095.1 Candidatus Omnitrophota bacterium | reverse complement strand
AACCCGGGCACCAGGTATTCTGCGCGTAAGAGCCTAAATCTATCTTGTCCATTTTTTAGCCCGCCTCCTTTTACGGCAAATATGCTTTTACCTTCTCTTCCAGCTCATCGGTAGAAAATGGCCTGCCATCATATTTTAATATTTTATCGTCTACATTAAAACCATGGCCCTTGATAAGCAGGGTTAGCTGGCCCGTAGCATTGCTTTCTACGCAAATAATCTTTTTTGCACCGGCTAACGCATCTTTAAACTGCCTAAATGGAAATGGGTTAAGCACAATCGGCTGGACCACCTTCAAGCCCAGCCTTTGCCCTATCTCATTACAAACTCCCTTATTAGACCCCCAGCAAAGCAGCGCGGTTTCTGAATCTTTATCCCCAGACACGTTTACGGTTTTAATATTCTCCAGCTCCTCTGCTAAAAATTTTTCTTTGCGCAGGCGTTTCTCCTGCATCTGGTTTGTATCCTTGGGGGCTTCCGTAGTTATACCGTTTTCATCATGCTCATAACTATTTACTTTGATTATTGCGCCTTTGGCAGGAGGAAATGATAAAGGCGAAACACCATTTTCCGTAACCATATATCTTTTATAGGCGTTTTTCCCGTCCCAGTAAACAGGCGGCTTTTCTGCAACCTCTCCGGCAGCGTTTAAATCAAAATTAAAAATACCCTCACCCATATTTTTGTCCGAAAGGATAATGCCGGGTATCTGGTATTTCCAGCTTATGTTCATACTCATTGCCGACCAGTAATACGCCTCCTCGGCATCTCCCGGCGAGACGATAAAACGGGCAAATTCCCCCTGCCCGGCATTTAAAGCGAAAAGCAGTTCCGTCTGAGACGAATATGTGGGAAGGCCGGTTGAAGGGCCCGGACGCTGCCCTAAAATAATAACTATAGGTAATTCCGCGATCCCGGAGAAACTTAAGCCTTCAGTCATAAGGCAGAATCCGCCTCCGGAAGTGCCTACCGCTGTTTTCTTACCCATGTATGAAAAACCCAAAGCCATAAGGACTACCGCGATCTCGCTCTCCGGGTGGATCACATTTAAAGAAAAACTATCCGCGATTTCGGCAAGAAAATGCAAAATAGGCGAGGTTGGAGTCATGGGGTAAGAAATATATGTATTGAGCCCGCTTTTGATAAGGCCAAGCGCGATTGCCTGGTTTCCGGTAAGCAAAGGCAGGACCTCCTGCTTCAGCGGCTCAATTTTTATCAATTCCCTTGCCTCATTAAATCCGCGTTGCGCAACCTTCAGGTTTAAATCAATATCTTTGCCGAATTCTTTTTTAAGGATCCCCGCCAAAAGATCGAAGTTTATGCCTAAAGCCTTTGTCAATGCTCCGATCATGCAGGTATTACGCATTATTTCAGGAGCATTCTCTTCTTTAATAAATTTCCCCAGAGGAAGGCCTAACCCGCATTCCTGCTCAACGCCCGGTTTTAGCTGCTCTGAATCAAAAATAAAAAAACAATCTTTCTTCAGCCTGCTTCTATGGAGCGCAAGCGTCTCCTGGTTCAAGGCTAAAACAAGGTCTACTTTATCCTGATGCGCAAAAATCCTGCTTTTTGATGCGCGGATGATTGAAAAGGTATGTCCGCCCCTGATCAAAGAAGGATAATCCCGGTAAATGTAAACACGATACCCCATCTGGTTTAAAAGCCTGCCGATAAGAGAACCCGATTTATCTATGCCAAAACCTGCTTTCCCGCCGATAAGTATGGAAAAATCATCCATCTTCTTCTCCTCTGTCCTTTTATCAAGGCATGAGTTGAGCTAACTCCGGTAACTCTCAACCTGGCGTTTAGCCAGAACCTTATCATGTATATACAGACCGCAGTAATGTGAAACTTCCTTTTAAATGCTTGCTGCCTTCAGGCGCTTCTTAGAAAGACTCATAGTTCTTGTTTAATAATTCCGCCATTATAAAATCGTTTTCGGTTAATCCGCCTGCGGCATGCGTAGTAAGGCTGACCTTCAGCTTGTTATAAATTAAGGTTAACACAGGATGGTGGGCTTGTTCTTCGGCAATAAGGGAAACCAGGTCAAGAAAATATTTCGCTTCTGCAAAATCCCTGAATTTGAATTCCTTTATGATCCGGTCGGCCTTCCCGGGATCTTCAGCTAATTGCCAACCGGCCGCCCGGGAAATCAATCCCCCTATCTTTTCTTTGGCTAATGCAGGAATCCCGCCCTCACATGGCTTGCACTTTAAGGGAATTTCTTCCCTTAAGGGAAGTTCCGGGTTATCTATAATCCCTCTTAAGTTTTTTAAAGCATCCTCATAATCCGGCGCGTCAGTTAACTCTTTTACAATCTGCACATAACGGACGGTATTATTTTTATCCAGGATAAATATGCTCCTGGCTAACAAATTCATCTCTTTCACAAGAAGGCCGTAATTTATGCCGAAAGAGGAGTATTTATAATCAGAAAAGAGGGTGAGGTTATTAATATTATTCTGGCCGCAGAATCTTTTCTGCGCAAATGGTAAATCTTTGCTTATTCCCAAAACTGCAAGTCCGGAAGAAAATGACACAGCCCTACTGTTAAATTCCTTTACCTGGAGATCGCATACAGGAGTATCCAGGGAAAGAAAGCTGGTAATCACCTTAATCCCTGGCTTGAAATCGAAGAGCGTAATTTCTTTTAAATCCTCCGAGGTTATCCTGAAACCCGGAGCGCTGTCCCCTGCCTTAAGGCTTCTTCCTACAAGGGTCATTGGGGTTCCTCTAAACTGTATAGTTTTAGGCATGAATTTCTCCTAATACAAGCTGCCTTCCAAAGCCAAGTTACCTTCTTTATAATCTTTAAGGCCGCCTTTATAATCTAGCACATTCCTGTAGCCTAAAGCCAGTAGTTTTTCTGCCGCTTTTATATGTTAGGCTGGTCAGGTTATCCGGCTATCTCCTTATCCGCGGTATGCGTATAACCTATATCTATGATTTTATTCACTTTGACCCTTACTGCGTATTTTGCCTCTATATGGCTTAACTGCCCTGCTCCGGAAAACTGCTTTTCCAGCTTTTCGTACTCCTTGCCGTGTTCGATGATTTTGGCTTTCCCTTTCAGCTGATAGCCGGTATAACTGGCAGGATTTACCAGGCAAATAGAAATATGGGGATTTTTCGCAAGATTCCTCTTTGTCTGATGCGAATATAAATCCGCAAAGACTATTTTATCTTCGCCAAGGACCGCGATATCCCCTTTTGGCACTACGTTAGGCATTCCTTTGGCATCTACGGTTGCCACGTAAGCCAGACTCGTCTTTAGAAACTCTTTTATCTCCCCGGGAATCTTAACCATCACTGCCTCCTTTAAATCAGCATTTTATCCAGATACTTCTCTTCATATCTATTTTTATATTCCACAACCGTTAAATAAAAAGCTCTGATAATTCTTTCTTTGTCTTTACGGGAAAGTTTATTCTTGAGATCTTCAGGCAAATAATCAAGTAACTCTTGCGGCTTAAGCTCCTGCTCGTAAAGAAAAACATTTGGTTTTACTGATTTCTTTATCATCATTTTTTCAGGCCTATTCTATAGCTATCTCCTTAGAATTTTGCCATAAACCGTGAATATTACAGTATGAAGCTGCTAAAATAGCCCCTGCCTTCTCGGTTTTGAATGAAAAAACTGCTTCCGGATGCGTAAACACGGTGCTTGTATTTGGCCCTTGCGTTGATTCACCGTGAGCATTAAACTCAACTCTTGCGATCTCGTAAGGGAACTTTTCCCCTTTAGGCAGAAAATATGCACAAATCCAGCGTATATGATGCTCGGTGGTATTAGGATGCGCGATTTCTTTTCCCACGCTCACAGAGACTCTTATAAACTCTGTTTTTTTCGATTTCTCAGGTGCCTCAATTACGGGTACATGCTTTTCTTTCTTCCAATCCGCTGCCTGGAACAACTCTTTTAACTCAGCCATTTAGACCTCCTTGTAAAACAGCTAACTCCGCTACATGCTCCTGTTCATCAACTATCACATGGCGGATCTCATGCTCTAAAGTCTCAAATTCATACCGGAACTCTTCCTTGTTCTCGCATACCTTCTGATAAATCTGCTTATACAAATCAATAGCCTCTTTTTCACCCTTCAGGTTGATCTTTAGTATATCTTCGGTTTTAAAGCCATGGTGCGTTTCTGCGATAGCCATCGTCGGCTCTGCCCCAAGATAATTTCCAATCAGATTGCGAAATTGCCCCTCATGCTTTTCTTCATCTGAAGCGATTTCTTTAAGCCGCTCAATGAGCTTTTCCGCATTCTGGCCTTTTATCATCTCCGCGTGGGCTAAATACTGTATCCTTGCCGCATGTTCAAGTTTTAACGCCGAATTTAACAGTTCCACCAGTTCTTTCCTGATATTTGCCATTCTCTTCTCCTTTCTTATTTTTTTGTTTTAAGAAACTTTCTCTAAAACTTCACAATCTGCCTTTTGGCCGCCTTAGCCATTACATCTTTTGCTGTCGTCGCACTCCTTTTTCTTAAACTTCCGGCCTTCCCAATTTATCATTTCATTTTTATATACGGATTGAATGAAGTTTTGATCAAAATCCTGGAAATCCTTAAGCATCCTTGACTGCTCCTGCTTGTCCAGGTATCCCATCATGGGGAGAAAGAAATCCTTATCTTCTTTCTTGATATGGCGGCGGTAAAGCTGGACCAGGTTTTGGATATAACCCGTAATATCATTGAGCGCGCTCTTATCGCCGCGGAGATATTTGTTTTTTGATTCGGCAAGAGCATCTACCATCTTCCTGCTCCTAAGATGGTCATGGAGTAAATCTTTTATCATCTCTTTATGTTCAACCGAAAGAGATTTTTGCTCAAGCGTCCTAAAAAGGATATCTTCTTCTTTGCCGTGATGGCATTTGTCCGCGTAAGTTTTCAAGAAATCTATGGCAAAATCCAGGAAACCGGAATCTATCTTACCCTCCTTTCCTGTTTCTACGGCCCGGGGATCCATTAAATTTATCAAACGCTCGATAAGCCGGTGCTCTATCATCAAAAGCCCTATTGGCAACATTCAACCTCCTTTTGTCCTGCTTTAATCATACCTGAAATGAAAAAACCGGCTATTGGAAGAAACCACTTTAAATTGACTTTTTTCTACTTATAATTAATTACTGCGGCAGGACAAAAACAGGGAAGGAACTTAAAAAGAACCCGCCGGGAGCTTCTTTTCATGTTTTGCCGGCGGGTTCTTTAAGGTTATCTTTTCTTTTTAGCCTTACTTTTTGCCTTATGCTCCATAGGCTGGTTACAGCACCATACTCCGCTTTCCGAACAACCACAGGCATCCACGACAATTTCTCTTCCGCACGGCTCACATACCAATCGCTGGCCTTTCTCTAATTTTGCCAAATTGATCACCTCCTCCTCAACAGTTTATAATTTAGAATTTAAACTGGACTATCCTGTCCTGATAAAACAATCGCCTGGACCGGGCACTCCTGGCTTGCCAGCCGGCAGCATGCCTCTTTATCTTTAGGCACAGGGTCCATATACGCAATTGCCTTTTCCCTGTTCATTTTAAATACATAAGGGCACAACTGCACACACAAGGTGCAACCAATGCATATCTGCGGTTCTACAGTAGCTTTCATATTTACTCTCCCCCGGCATTATTTAACGCTTCTTCTATTTCAGAAATCATATCCAAAGGGTTAAACGGTTTTTTAATACACTTTCTTATTCCGCAGATATTCATTAAAGGCCCATAATCTTCTTTAAAGAATCCACTCATCGCTATAATGGGAATCCGGTCAAAACCAGGAATGCGGCGCAATTCATCCGCCAGTTGAAAACCGGTTTTACTGGGCATCTTAAGATCGACCACTACAACATCCGGGCAGCTTTTTACGACAGCGTCTAAAGCTAAATTCGCATCATTGACCGAAATGGTCTTGTAGCCGCTCAGATTCAATGTTTCTTCAAGCTCTTCTAAAAACTCTTTATTATCATCCACCAACATAACTTTTTTCTCAGTCATATTTTCCTTTTAAAATATGTTATTTTAAATTCCATGATATCATGCTGGCACTACGCCCGTCTTATTTAATACAGTTTCGATTTCCATAATCAGTTCTGCGATTTCAAAAGGCTTTTTTATGACCCTGTCCATACTCCGCTTCTCTAAAAGTATTCCCCGTTTATCAATGGGAAAATATCCGGAGATAGCGATAATCGGAATCCCGGAGGTCTCCTTATTTTGCTTCAGCCTGTCCGCCACGTCAAAGCCGCTGAGGCCGGGCATATTCAAATCCAGTGTCTCCTGGAGCTCTTTTAATAATACCTTGTTATCATCAACAATCATTATTCTCTCCGGCGTCATAACCAACCTCCTTTTTAACGTTTAACTGCTGAGCTCTTAAAACACTTTCATCTTAGCCGATATTTTTAAA